>NZ_JATABF010000020.1:0-87562 GCF_036533715.1 Vibrio sp. M260121
TGCGCTTCATTAAAGAAGTTGATGATCTATCAACAGAAAGTTGTGAAAAGGTTTTAGGTACGAAAGCTTGGAAGCTACTGTGGTTGAAACTAGAAAGTAAGACGTTGCCTAAAGAAACGCCGGATATGGGCTGGGCGTACAAAAATCTCGCTAAATTAGGCGGTTGGAAAGATACCAAGAGGACGGGCAGAGCTTCAATAAAGGCACTTTGGGAAGGATGGTTTAAACTGCAAACCATTCTTGAAGGCTACGAACTCGCAATGTCTCTTGATCACTAGACTTGTGATCAAGAGACAGCCCAGAGGGAGGTTTCAGAATTTATTTAGGCACTTCTTGGCAAGGTTGCAGATCTTGAACGTTGTCTTCGTTGAAGTCGTCTGCATATCCTTTCGGTGGCGGTGTCCAACCGCGTTCTGAGCGGGACAGTTTATCGTGACGATCTTTCTGCATCTCTTCAGCCATCCTCTCCTCAAGGTGAATAAACAGTTGACGGAAGTTGTTATCGTAACGTTCGCCCTCAGAGTCATCGGCCCACGCTTCGTAAAGCATGTCTGATTTACGATCCTCTACCCGCTTATACGTTGTTTTTTGCTGCTCAACATAAAATGGGTGAATTCCAAGAGATTTCATTACGTGTCCACCCATTTCTAATGCAGAGTGGTACGTCTCGGATTCGATAATATCGGCTCCGGCTTGGCGGAGCAGGTAGCCATGGCCACGGTCGAACGCGCGAGCGATTACTTTCACTTTTGGATAGGTGTGCTTAACGTATTTGACCAGTTCGACACTGGCTTCTTGGTTATCAATGGCAACCACAAGAGCAGCAGCGTGTTCGATTCCTGCAGTGTGTAACATGTCTGGGCGCATGGCATCACCAAAGTAAGCACGTGTACCTATTTGACGCATGTTATCTATTTGACTGGCTTGGTGATCTAGCACAACCGTCTGAACGCCATTAGACACTAATAGGCGATTGACGATCTGACCAAATCGGCCAATACCTGCGATGATGACCGTACCTTGTTCTTCAATCGTGTCGCTTTCGCGCTCGTTAGATTCACTCTCAAAGCGAGGAAGAATGACTTTGTCGAACAGGATGAATAATCCAGGCGTCAAGAACATTGAGATCGCAACAACCAATGCCAGTGTTTGTGAAAGCTCGAATGGAATCACGTGGTTTTGCACTGAGAAGCTCAGAAGTACAAAGCCAAACTCACCCGCTTGCGCTAGGCTCAACGTAAACAACCATCGGTTGCTGCCTTTGATGCGGAAAATGAAAGCAAGAATAAACAGAATCGCCGCTTTCAGAATCATTACACCTAGCGTAAGAGTGATGATCAAACCAAAATCGCTGAACAGTACTGAGAAGTCAATGCCTGCGCCAACCGTGATAAAGAACAGACCCAGCAGCAAACCTTTGAATGGTTCAATGTTTGACTCCAATTCATGGCGGAATTCACTGTTCGCTAATACTACGCCTGCTAAGAAAGTACCTAGAGCAGGAGATAAGCCCACTAGGCTCATCAAAGCAGCAATGCCGATCACCAGCATCAATGCCGTTGCGGTAAAGATTTCACGCAGGCCAGAGCTTGCTACGTAGCGGAACAGTGGACGACTTAGGAAATGCCCGCCAACAACGACAATAGCAATAGAGGCCGTAATCACTAGGCCGTAAGCCCAGCCAGGAAGTCCAGCAACCAAGCTGAGTTCTTCATGATGTTCTGCGGCTGCTTGAGCTGCCGATTGTGCTTGTTCTACCAACTCTGGCAGTGCCAACAGTGGAATAAACGCCAGCATTGGAATAACTGCGATATCTTGGAAAAGCAGTACCGAGAACGCGTTCTGACCACCTTCGGTTTTGGTTAATCCTTTTTCACTAAAGGTTTGCAGAACAATCGCAGTGGATGACAGCGCAAAAATTAAGCCGATCGCCAGTGCAATGGTCCATGGCTGACCAAAGTAAATTGCAATTGCCATAATTAGCGCAGTGGTACCACCAACTTGGAGACCACCTAAGCCCATTAAGCGGTTACGCATCGCCCAAAGCATTTTGGGCTCAAGCTCTAAACCAACAAGAAATAACATCATCACGACGCCAAATTCGGCGAAGTGTTGAATAGTCGTGGTTTCTTCACCTACTAATCCAATGATTGGCCCAATAACCACACCAGCGATCAGGTACCCCAGTACCGAACCTAAACCTAAACGCTTTGCTAAAGGGACGGCTATAACGGCGGCAATAAGATAAACGAAGGCTTGTAAGAATATCCCTGTCATGACGCTTCCTTAATCAGTTGTGGCAATGCACTGTTTAATTTTATGAGCGAAGCCGCTGCTTCAATATCAAGTGCGTCATTGACTAACGCGTTAAGCAGCGTCTTATAGCGCTCAACATGTTGTGGGATTCGCTCTTCTTCTTGAGCGGTGCGAGAGCCAAACAATGCTAAGGGAGCGATATAGTTCATGCCCGTGAGTGCTGTCATTTGTTCAATTGGAGCAAGGAGTTCACGTATAGTGAAATGGTTGTAACCTTCCGCTTTATAAGCTTCTTCCTTACCACCAGCAGACAGTACACATAACATGGTTTTACCATGAAGAGCAGTCCCTTCCGAACCATAAGCAAAGCCATACTCTAAAACCAGATCTTGCCACTCTTTTAGAATGGCGGGAGTGGAGTACCAGTAGAGTGGAAATTGGAAAATCACTACATCGTGCTCAATTAAGCGTTGTTGCTCTCGATCGATGTTGATATTGAAATGCGGATACTCTGCATAAAGGTCGACACACGTGACACCTTCGAGTTGTTGAGCAGCTTTAAAAAGAGGAGCGTTGACTTCAGAGCGATGCTGGGAAGGATGCGCAAAGAGAATGAGGACTTTTTTATTTATCATAGGAATCCTTGCTATGCGTCTAGACCATTTTGGTATAGGAATGAAAGACTTTTGATTACTGTAACAAACTGTAACTCATAAATGAGGCTCTATCTACATTAGTGATTGAACAAACGGTAGGTAAGCTCATTATCAATACAGTCTAAATAATCAGCGCTATGCATAGGAGAATCTTATCGTTTAGGAGAGTGAGATTAGAGCATTAACTTTCTTTGTTATTTTTCCGTCATGAAGATGTATTGAGCGCAAATAATCAGCACCTGTCGATTGGAAAGTCGTCAAATCTGTTCTTATGCTGAACAATAACCCTAAGTTATCAACGATGTGAATTTATGGCAAAAGACCTCTTCTCTAATCTCGACCTCAATTTACTGAGGACGTTTATCATTCTCCATCAAGAACGAAATATGCGCCGTGCGTCTGAGCGTTTATTTGTTTCCCAACCTGCTGTGAGTAAAGCACTACAGAGACTGCGGGATCACTTCGAAGATGAGCTATTTGTAAAAACTCATCACGGTTTGCGCGCGACTGAATATGCCAATGAGTTGGCTGAGAACCTTGCTCCGTTGCTCGATGAAATATCCTCCACTCTTAATGGCTCTAAAGATTTTGCGCCACAAGAGTTAAATGGCACGCTCAAAATTGCGCTAGCCCCCTTCATTCTGAGCTCTTATGCGAGTGAAATTTTCCAAGCGATACGAAAACAAGCTCCAAATGTTCAAATTCACTTGCTCAACTGGTCGCGTTCTACGATGGAGGAAATTATTAAAGATGAAGTTGTTTTAGGGGTGAACTATGAAATCGACCATGCTCCAAAAGAGCTGTTAGCTAAATTGATTGTTCAAGATGCGTTTTGTGCGTATGTGAGAAAAGATCATCCCTTAAAAGACAATAAACTATCGATTTCAAATTGTGAGAGCTTAGAGTTTGCGACAATCATTGCCGCAGACTGGAACTCGAATATCTCTTTTTCAGAAAAAATAATGAAAATCAGAGGATTGGAACCAAAGATTGCGTTTCGTTCCGAGCTGCCATCGGCCATTATCGATGTTGTCACAAACTCAGATATGGTGTTCCCAGCATCAAAAACCGTCAACGCCGACAAGCTTTCACAGTTACGTAGGCTTGATATTGAATTTGATGGCATGGTTATTGAGCCATGCTTGCACGCATATTATCACCACAAGAATCGACGGAATGAAACGGTGCATTGGTTACGTAATATCGTAACGGATATCATTACTGGTCACCTAGAGCGTACTGCTTCTCAATAATAACCATCAGTTATCAAGCTAACTACCTTGGTTTATTAATAACCCGCCGTTAAGTGCGGGTTTCTTTTAAGCGATTAGAGACAAAAAACGCTGTTCAATATACTTCTCTTCATCAGGCAGGGAGTCCACTGAATCTGCAAGAGGCAGCCCTGAATTTCGACAAATTAAGAGAGTAAATCATGAAAGTTAAATTACTAAGTGCCGTTGTCGCAGCGTCTTTTCTAGCCGGTTGTTCATCATCTGGTTCTTCGGACTCCCCAAGTGAGCCTGCAGGTGTCGCATCTGTACAAACCTTTGAAGGTGAACATTTTGATGGAATGGCTATTCAAGGTGACAACGGTGAGTACAACACAGTAGCGATTCGTGGCGTAGAAGGTAACACCGTATTCAACGTGGGTGGTGAACTTTACTTCACTGATGGTGATGTTGTGAAAGACGCTTCAGGTAATGTGGTTGGTAATATCGAAGTACGCAACAATGAGCTGGTGTTTGTGAATGACAAAGGCTTCGTACACTTGAGCGTAGAAAATGGACGACTGGTTGTGGAAGAGTTTAAACCAACTATTAGCCACCCTATTGAAGATGATGTTGATCCTGGGTTTGGAACAACACCTCCGACTTATGGTGATATTTTTGAGCTCGAAGGCGCTGTTGTTGTGATAGGTGATAATGGTAACCACGTGTTCATTAACAAAGATGAGAGTGGTGAAGTGGGAATCCTTGTTGGAGATTCTGGTGCTTACTATACGGTAAATGATGGAGAGATCCGAAATGTTGAAGGTGACGTGGTTGGTCATACTTCGAAAGAAGGTGATAACTACATTGTCCGTCTAGAAGATGGTACTGAAGTGGTATTCCGCAATGAAGATGGACGCTTATTTGCAGGCGTGACCAATCGCCCAGACATCAGTCATCCAATTGAGGGTATACCAACGCATCCAATAGAAGTTCCGTTGCCTGTAAACCCGATTGAAGTAAATCCAGAGAACCCAATCGATGTTCCTGTAAATCTTCCTGAAAATGGCCTAACAAAAGAACAACGCGCAGAGTTGAAGCAAAAAGTACAGTCTCTGTCGCAAGAACAGCGTCAGCAAATAAAAAGAGCGATTCGTGACCGCGCCGAGCGTTCGTAAGCCTATCGCATAAAGGTAATTAGCAAGGAGCTGCTTGATTCAAGTGGCTCCTTTTTTATTTCATATCTTTTTTTAATAGGTTGTCCCAATGAGTAAACCGTTGACACTGCTTTGCGTACTCTTTGCTGTCCCTTGTTTTTCCGCTGACCATAGGATGCCAGAGTTTGGATTGGATGTTTCCAATACAGATGATGAATGGATTGTCACGGCCAGCGGTTATTTACAAGCTACCGAAGAGTGGAATATCTCAGCTGAAATTGACTCCACAGGTTACCTAGAAGTGGGAACTGGCTACGGTGTCATGCTCGGACAGTTCTATACCGAGGCTTTTGTGAGTTATGGACGTGCCGATTTATTTGATGTGTATGACGCTGGTGTATTTACAGGAACGGCTTTAGGTGACGATTGGATGGTTTTCGCCAATAGTTCTCATGAATGGAGAAAAAACGTTCTCGGTAAGTCATTCCCTGCATTCGAAAATACCACAAGAGAATGGAAAAATACGGTTGGAGCAAGTTATACGCCAATTGATTTTATCAGTTTTGGCTATGCTTATAACTACGATAAAAAGCTGACAGAAGGAGGTCATCGCACAAACCACGAAGTGAGAGTCACGCTAAAACCGCAATGGGTAGAGCCGTATGTGAAGTACACATTTGGTGAACATAGAGTCTCGCCGGGGTCGACTAAGGTCAGTGAAGAAAACAGCGTTGAGCTGGGAGTTAACTTTAACTTTTAAGGTGCAGGTATGAATATACAATCAACAATAATTGAATACGCAGTGGCGATTATGGGTTTACTTTTGACAGGAATAACCCTCTAAGCATTTTGCTCAGAGGGCCAACACATTAACGATTGATATTGTAGCGAGCCATAGCGGCTTCTTCAGTCGTTACGATTGTTTTACCAATCGGAGCAAGAGAGATAACCGCAAGTTTTAGGTGTTGAAGTGCAAACGGAATACCGATAATCGTCACGAAGCATGCCACTGCAGAAAGCACATGACCGATTGCTAACCAGATACCTGCAAACACGAACCAAATTACGTTACCAATGACGCCTAGCGGGCTGGTACCGATGTCCATTTCATTGGTTAATTCGTCTCTTGAAACGGCTTCTTTGCTGAATGGGAAGAACGAGAAGTTACCCATTACAAAACATGCACGTCCCCATGGAATACCGATGATGCTGATGAATGCCAGCAGTCCGAAGAACCACCATAGCAAACCCATGAATACGCCACCGAATACAAACCAGATGATGTTGCCGAGTGTTCTCATTTAAAAACCTTTTTGATTTATAGCTTTCGTTAAGTATGTCACACAAATCTTAACAGAAGATGAATGGGTTCATTCTATCTTAAATAAGCAATCATTGATGAGAATACCAAGTCCATTGAGGGAAAGCAGACGAATTGTTGATGGGGAAAGAGAAAAGGCTCTCGACGGTAAGCGTTGAGAGCCTCTCCGATTATGCGGTAGCCAAGTTCAAGCGCGGCACAGGCTTGTCATTGATAGGTAGGTGAATCAGCGCCGCGATAAACGCTAGCACAACCGTTGACCACCAGATTGGATCGTATGAACCGTAGTAATCATAAATACGACCACCAACCCAAGCGCCTAAGAAGCTGCCCACTTGATGGGTGAAGAACACTAATCCGTACAAGGTAGAAAGGTAACGAGCACCAAAGATCTGACGAACTAAGCCAGAAGTCAGTGGTACGGTGCCTAACCAACAAAAGCCGATCGCACCACCAAAGATAGCAGCGGTGTGCTCGGTGACAGGTAGCGTAACAAAAGCACCAATCACCACTGTGCGCATCAAATACAGCGCAGACATAACATAACGTTTGTTAAAGCGATCTGCCATTACCCCCCAGAAGTACGAACCAAAGATATTGAAAATGCCGACATACGCTAGCGCCATCGCTGCCGTTGATGCGGGTAAATCTTTGTCGGCTAAGTAACTCGGCAGGTGAGTCGCAATGAACATTACGTGAAAGCCACAGACAAAGAAGCCAGCGTGGATTAGCCAATAACCTTTGTGAGAGAAAGCTTCTGCTAATGCTTCTTTTAGAGTTTGTGTGTCTTCTTGTGCATTTGCAGTGTTACTCGTTTGTGGTTTCGCCGTTCTCATGAACAACGCAAACATCACCATAAAACTACACAGCACAGCAAACGCTTGAAGAGCACCTTGCCAGCCAAAATCACTCAACAGCGCTTGGGCTCCTGGGATCATGGCGAACATACCGAATGAGCCTGCTGCAGTGGTTAAACCAAATGCTTTCGCAGCGTGTTGTGCAGGGACGACCTTTGCCACAGCCCCTAGCACGATCACATAACTGGTTGCACTTAAGCCAAAGCCGACCAAAACGCCAAGTGATAGGTACATCATGGTTGGTTCAACAGCGATGGAAGTCAGGTAGAGGCCTAAAGCGTAGGAGATGGCACCTAAAATGATGATACGCTTTGCCCCCCAACGGTCTGACGCCATGCCGACAAACGGTTGAAACACACCAAACAACAAGTTTTGCAATGCAATAGCAAAGCTGAAAAACTCGCGACCAGTGTGGAAGTAGTCTGAAATTGGCATCATGAAAATGCCGAATGATTGTCTGATCCCTAGACAAATAATCAAAATCCCTATTCCAAGCCACACGAGAACTGGAAATCGGAAAATACTCATAGTTTGCTCTTATTAATGATGGTGGTGATGAGAATGGTCATGATGCTCGCCGTCACCTGTGGTTTGGTGACAGCCGCTGTTAATGGCTTGCTCTGCCAATATCTCCAATAACCTAGGAGAGTTATGGACGATGATTAGAGACAGCCCTAACATGACGGACATTCTCAGCACCTGAGCGAAAATGGTTTGAGAAAAAAGCATGCATTGTGCGCTCATGTAGAAAAAAGAGCGCGAAGTGTAGAGATAAGTCTGTGATGACACAAATGATAAAAAGTGAAGTAAGGTATGCGTTTTATGCATGTGTTTATCAGATAGGCAGACCAAGGTAAAAAGCGGTGGGTATTTGTTCTAAACTTGATTCTAAAAACGACAAAAGCTCATGCTACCTGGGCATGAGCTTGATCTTGTTTACTTGGTTTCAAATCTTTTTAGCTGTTTTGAAAAGACTCTAAAGCAGAAATCGAGGTTTCAGATACTAATTCACCATCCATGTAATAGCGGACTTGCTCACCATCTCTAATGCCAGTTAGAGTCGCCGTCGTACCATTGTCGTAAACAATGTGCATTTGAATGGTATTTTCGTCAACCTGATACATTTCACCGGACTCAATTTCTCTATTGTTGCTCAACGGGTCGATAGGAGCATCTTGTAGCTCTGGGCTTAGAGCATCGTTCACGTTGATGTGAGTTTTCGTTTTGCTATCGAAAATGTGTGGCGTACCTGTAATAGGGTTCTTGCCTGTCCAGAATTCAAGAGAGTTGAAAACCACATAATCTGCAGCAGTCGTAATACCATAAACAGGAGCGAGTAAAAAGTTCACACCAGCGCGAGCATAGCGGTTATCAACAACTTCAACGTTAAACTTCATCAACTTTCCGGTAACGGCGTTGCTACCCACACACCCAGTCAGTGACGCAGCTAAAAGAGAAAGACCAATTACCTTAACAGTGAGTTTTTTCATTTTATTTCCAGAGTTGTGTAAGAGAAGAAGCGCAGATTCTGGAGGAAAATAGAGTGTAAAAGTTACCATTTTACGCCACTGTTCAATTTAGCTGATACAAAATTGCCTTTCGCTTTGTTATTGATTTTATTGGTGATTGTTACTCATTGAATGATAAGTATGGCTATGTGTGTTTGTGATTATGTTGCGGCGTAAGGCTATTTGAACTTTTAGGCGACACGATGAAAATACCGTGTCGTCATGATGTGCCATAAAGCGCTTTATAGCTTTTGTTCTGCCGTTACTAGTGGGACGCGAGTTGATACAGCGTGCAGCGCGATGTTGTGGATCATTTCATCGACCGTTGTACAACAGTCCATAAGAATAGATACCTCGTATTTTTCTGCCGCTTTAGAAATCGCAGTATGAGTGACACAGTTTTGCGTCATCATGCCACTTACTAATAGCTCTGTTACCCCATGTTTCTGTAGTACTTCTTCAAGGTTTGTTTGTTCAAAGCTGTCTGCAAAGTGTTTGATAACTACATCTGTATTTGGCGCTAACGCCAAGATCTCAGGGTGAATCTCAGCACCTTCGGAGCCTTCATTAAAGAAAGGCGCAATGCCCATTGCTGGATCGGCGATGTGCTGAATATGAATGACAGGAATATTTTTCTCATTCGCTTTAGCAATTGCGCTCTTGATGTTGTTTAGTGTTGCTTCTGTATTCCATAGCGGAAATTTACCGTTAGGGAAGTAGTCGTTTTGTAGATCGATAACAAGAAGTGCTGCTTGGCTCATGGTGTTTTCCTTTTGTTTTCAGTGAATATGTTGCTTTGGTATGGGAGCTATTATGTACGCTTTCTTTTACCTTACTCAGTGTCTAAAATGACAAAAAATAGGTCAAAAGCGACATTTGGAATGAACAAGATAAACATTGCTATTGTGAACTATCCGGGGGCTTCAAAAGCGTCAGTCTATGGTTTGCAGGAGCTGTTTGAGATGGCAAGCCGTGCTTCGATTGAGCTGGATGTTGAATGTCGATTTCATGCAGATATCATTGATTGGAAAGAAGATAGTATTCGAGCTGATGAGTTCACGGTCGTCATACTGCCGCCAAGCGGTGCGCAGCAATATTACCTTTCGCCAAGTGAGGCGTTAACGTCTTGGTTGTTTGAGCAGCACAAAGCAGGTGCGGTGGTTGCATCGGCATGTGCAGGAGCGTTTGTTCTCGCGCAAGCTGATTTGTTGAATAACAAAGCGTGCACGACACACTGGGGCTTGGCAGGGTTATTCCGAGATAGGTTTCCTAACGTGACGCTTAAGCCTGAATCCATCCTTATCAACGAGGGCAGTGTCATCACAGCTGGTGGCATGATGTCTTGGCTGGATTTGGGGTTGGAGCTGGTTTCTCAGCTAAGTACATCTGCAGTGATGCGTTTGTTGGGAAAGATGCTGGTGGTCGATACTGGTGCCAGAGAGCAACGTTTTTATCAGCAATTTACGCCTAACTTTCAACATGGTGATAGTGCCGTTCTTAGTGCCCAGCACTACATGGCCGATCATTTCTCACATGTGATTTCAAACCAAGCTCTATCGGAGATCAGTTGTTTAACTGAGCGTACGCTTCAGAGACGTTTTCAAAAAGCGACAGGTTTGAATTTGAATCAGTATCTACAGCATCTTCGTGTGCAAAAGGCGTGTGATTTATTAGAGTCGAGTAACTTCGCTTTTGAAGTTATCGCGTATCAAGTTGGGTATCACGACGCGAGCGCGTTTCGCAAAGTGTTCATCAAAACCATGGGATTGGCTCCCAAAGCGTTCCGCGCTCGTTTTAGTGTTTAATTATCGACGCACTGATTGTTCAATATGCTGACAAATCGCTTCGGCAAGTTGGTGGCTAGCGATATTGCGCGCTACTATATCAGAGGCGATGTTGCCTGACTGGATGACTTCAAGCCAATCCAACAGCATAGAGTGGAAACCTTTACTGGTCAGCATTGGCGTCCAATCTTTTAAGCTCAACTTCTGCTCCTGATTGTCTTGCCACAGTTTCCCCTCAACAAACGAATCAAACTCCATCGCTTTGTTTGAGTAGCACGCTTGGACACGCTCTGAGGTGATACCAAAATGGCGGTTCATGGATGCGTGAAGCAGTGTCTCACCATGCTGCCATTGAATATCCAAACGAGCCAGTTGGTTACCATCCATTTGATGTGTAATGTAAGCGTCTTTCAGATCTGCTCTGGCGGTGATGTTCACGCTATCAAGAGGGTGGATAAAATCATCAAAAATGAAGGTACGGATATCCCCTGGTAATTGATGACGGTTCTTCTCCCAACGTAGTGATTTCAGGTCTGAAAGCTCACCTTTTTGGATGCTCGGCATATGTTGATTGTAGAGCGGAATATGACGGCGGTTGAAGCCAACATACAGAGGTTGTTTCACGCGTTCTGCCAGTTCATATAGCTTTTCCACTTCAGCAGCGCTGTCTGCCAAAGGCTTATCAACGAATGTCGGGATACCTTGTTCTAAAAAGAAAGACGCGATTTGAGGGTGAACGCTGGTAGCGGCGTGAATCATGACCGCATCTACGCCCATGCCAACCAGTTGCTGATAGTCTTGGCAGGTTTCTGCGATTCGATACTGTTGAGCGAGCGCGTTGAGTGCGTTTGCATTGCGGGTACAAAATACCAACTCTACATTGGGAAGTTGAGTGATAACAGGAAGGTAAGCTTTTTGAGCAATGTCGCCCAAGCCAATGATGCCAATTTTCATTTTGAGTTCTTCTTTCGACGTTCTATTTGCAGAAAAGAGTATAACTTGAATTTGGGTCCTCGTTTATGAGCAGGTTATCGATAATTTTGTATTTATGAATGAATCCTGCGTACCGTAATACGCAGGTAACGTATTAATCCGCAAACGATGTTAGGAAGCTCAAGCCATAGCATCGGTTGTAAGGGCCAAGAATAACCATTTGGGGTGTGTCTTTGGTGCTAAATTTGCACGTTTTACTGATGCCATTGTGAGTAAATGTTGCCGTCATCTCTTGCTGGTTTTTAGGTACATTCAATGCGCTAGAAAGTGTTTTGTTTGGAAGATTATCGATCGTTTTCCCTTCGACGGTGACGCTTGTTTGGGAACCTTTTGTCACGTCGCTTGAGTCTAAAATATAGATTGGAACTTCGTCTGAGGATGCACTGGAAATATTAGGTTTGTTTTGAACCGACAGTTCGTAATAGCCTTTATCTACGTCACCGAAAGCGAACACGATCTTGTGGTCACCCTAGTTTAAAGTGAGTTTCTTTTGGGCTAACTCATTTTGTGAGTTGGTATCAAAAAGTTTGAAGGTATAAGGAATGGTGTGGCTTTTCTGTTGAGCAATCAAAAGGCTTGATGAGGAAGCTCCATATTGAATGATGTCAGAGTACATGAGCTGCTCTTTTCCATTCTCGTAAGCTTTTAACTGCACATCTGAATATTGGTTTTTCCCAAAGTCGACAAGATTAACGGTTTGAACATGAACGGCTTGTATCGGGTCTGGGGTGAGCGATGGTTGATTGTCAGTACCACAACCTGAAAGAACGGCGGTTGTGATTGAGATTGCGATGAGTGTTTGTTTTTTCATTATAGAACCTTGTATTGCATGAAATTTTCCACCTAGCCATAGATGTTGATTTGAATGCTTATGGTTCGAAGTAGGAGAGGGTAAATATCCCCCCTCCTTTTTGTTATGAATATGATTATTAGCTTTGACGACAAGTCTTAAAGATATCTAAAGCGCCGTCGTAGGCATTGGTTTCCACATCCATAATGCCCAACAATGAATGGAAGACATTATCGTGTGAATGCGTTGCGGTTTGCTGCGCTTCTTGTGCCAAGCAATCGGTGTTGACGTGTTTTGCTTGTTTAAAGCCTGGTGACATCCAAAGCATCATAGGAACACGCTTTTGGAAATCCGGTGCTAAACCATAAGGCATGCCATGTAAGAACAACCCGTTTTCGCCCAGAGACTCGCCGTGATCAGAGACGTAGATCATCGCCGTGTTGTATTTATCTTCCAACGTTTTCAGTTTCGCAATGGTTTGATCCAACACGAAGTCTGTGTAGCGGATCGTGTTGTCGTAAGAGTTCACAATTTGCTCCACACTGCAGTTTTCAATATCTGCGCGAGGGCAGTCTGGTTGGAAAAACGCTTTGTCTTTCGGGTAGCGCTGGAAATAAGTCGGACCATGGCTGCCAATCAGGTGAAGCGCAACAACTCGGTTACCTTTCATGCTCGCGATTTGGTCGTCCAAATTGTCTAGCAGCGCCATGTCGTAGCAGGTATTGCCGTTGCAAAGCGTGTTTTGTTTGCCGCGTGCGACATCCATCTTATTGATCTTATGAGCAACACCCTTGTCGCCACCGTCGTTGTCTTTCCACATCAAATCAATGCCAGCGCGCTGAATGATGTCCAATGCGTTATCTTGGTTGTCTGCTTTACTGCGATCGAAGTCGTGGCGTGGTAATTGAGAGAACATACAAGGCACAGAGACAGCCGTTGCGGTACCACAGGAAGAAACGTCTTGGAACGAGATGACATCTAACTTACTGGTGTATGGATTAGTCTCTCGTTCATAGCCATTAATTTGATAATTCTGAGTTCGTGCTGTTTCACCTAATACAAAGACAAGTAGCGTCGGCTTCTCTTTTGCTTGCTCTAGTGCAAGTTGGGATTGTTTCGCATCCGTACCAATCTCACGGTAGGGTTCTGGCGTCGTTAAGTAGTTTTCTTTTACATAGCTAGAGATCGCGTACACGTATTGAGTCGGGATGATGACTTTCTTTAGGTAACTGTTGTTGCGACCAACTGACGCATAGTCTTGGTAATACATGCCTGCAATCACGGCGATAACAGCCAATGAAGCCAGCATTGAGACGATTTTGGTTAACGTGAAGCGAAGCCATTTGCCTTCAAGAGGCTTAAATTTAATCTTGAAGACGATTAGGGCAGGGACAACTCCCATCAACAGTGTCCAGACAATTGAGTAGGCACTCAAGTATGAGCTGGCTTCACTGGTATCTGTCTCAACGATGTTGGTGACCATGTCCGTATCGAACAAGGTGCCGTAGTTGTAGCTTGCGTAACTCACCATGCCCGATGTGATCAGTAATAAGATGAAGAAGGGCTTGCTGATCCAAGGCCAACTGAACAGGTTAAATAGGAAATTCAACGCCGCAAAAAAGAAGATTGGAATTGTAATGATGAAACCGATCTTAACCTGATCGAGATTTGCAAAGATATGAACCAGCTCTTTGTAGATGGGGATATTGACCACCAGAGCGAAATACAAGGCTAATAAAAGCGTAAAGGTAATGTAAGAGATACCTTTAGTTGGGAGTTCAATTGTCTTCATAATTGACGTGCTTCAATGTGATTAAAGTAAAATCGATGCCCAAACAAATAGGGCAAGAAAAAGTGCAACAAATACTGCTGCGGAGCCGATGTCTTTGGCTCTTCCACTGAGTTCATGCCAGTCATCACTGACACGATCGACAACCGCTTCGATGGCGGAATTAATCAATTCAACAATCACGACCAACAGGAGGCTGCTGATCATCATGATGCGTTCTAAGGTGGTGACAGGAAGCAAGAATGCGCAAACAGAAAGGACAAGTGTAAGTACCAGTTCTTGTCTGAAAGCGGCTTCATGAGTCCACGCAGCTTTCAATCCTTGAAGTGAATAGCCGGTTGCGTCCAATATCCGGCGAATGCCTGTTTTACCTGGTTTCAAAATGTGGCCTTTTAAATGCTAAGCCCTAAAAAAGAGGGGCGCTTTGAGGGGTAAAGCCTCCCCTGATGACAGAAGTGCATCGGATTGGAAAACATGACACTAATAGATCGAGCGTGAAACATTTGTGAAATTAACGTCGCTCGACACATAGTTTTGTGTAGTTGATGCGAATTTATACGTTATGAATCAAGGTCGTATACGGTATAGCCTTTTTTCGCTAGGCATTTACGCAGAACTAAGGATTGAGTTTTGGTTGAATCGGTAGCACCACCAACAGCCCCTGCACCTGCACCAACAGCAGTGCCTGCCACCGCGCCCACCGCAGCGCCACCAATGCCATTCTCTAATGCGCCTGCAACTGCACCGACCAACGCACCCGTAACGGCACCATTTTGTGCTTCAGTTTTAGCGGCTTCACCTTTATCCACTTTTTCTGCGTAACCTTGGCAATACGTAAAGTCTTGCTCGTATTGGGCTTGGTCAACATTGGTCATATCGACAACAGGTTCTTGGTTGTAAGCACAAGCAGCAAGTGTGGAAGAAAGGGTGATGAGAAGAAGAGGTTTATACATTGCTTTGATCCATTATTGTCGTGAATTTATGGATTAAATGTACGCTGTTTTATTGTGGTGCTCTGTCGGCCAATTGTATTGAAGTGTCGTCTTTTGTAAGGGCGTGTAGGGGAATATTGATAAGTTTATGAATTTATTTGGGAAAGCAGATTGTAAAACACGCACCACCGTACGGGCTGTGTGAGACATAGACTTCGCCGTTCTGCAATTCAACGATCTGTTTGACGATAGCAAGCCCCAAACCGAAGCCGCTAGTGCTCTTGTTACGCGATTTATCAGCACTGTAAAACGCATCAAACAGATGAGGCCAATCTTTCTCTTCCACACCACAGCCATCGTCATGCACACGCATACAAGATTTCTCCGGTGTCTCCATAATCTCTAGCACAATTTGGGTTTGAGCATAACGCATTGCGTTACGAAGAAGGTTATCTAAAGCACGTTTTAGCAGCTCTGGGTCGGCATCAATGACCGCCTGTTGTGAGCTCGTGTCGTCAATCAATATTAAAAGTTGGGTGTCACGTTGCCACTTAGGTAAAAACGATTGAGCAAAGCTTGATAAGGCAACAGAGGAAGTTTGAATCTCGGCATTTGGTCGCTCCATTTTTGCGTAGTAGAGCAGTTCTTCCACCATATTTTCCATGTCGTCGATATCTTCTACGATGCTGTCGACGTACTTCTGTTGTTGTTCATTTAAAGCCGCGTCGGCTAGTAGATCGGCTTGCCATTGCAGACGAAAAATAGGGGTACGAAGCTCATGCGCTACCGCGTTGGTGAGCATTTTATTGGTGGTGATGAGTCGAGACACCTTATCAGCCATATGGTTGAAGCTTCTATTCAACGTACCGACGGATTTGGCACTGGAGGTGTCCGCTCTGGCGTTGAAATCTCCAGAGGCAAAATCAACGGTGACCTTTTCTAGAGCGCGAACTCGTCGGCTTAAGAACCAAATCAGTAAGACACAGTAAAGCGCGAAACCAGCAAGGAAAAACAACCAAACGATGTTATCGTCAAAGTTGATGGCCTGAATGATAGGGCTGTTGGGGTTTTGGCTTAACTTGAAGATAGGGGAGCCGGGTTCAAAGCGAAACCACAAGTCCCGCTCATCATCAAAGGCCGTATTCACCGATAGATCTTCATCGAATGCTTTCTGCACCTCAGGAGGAAGACTCGTCATTTCCTGAGCAACTAACAACATGTGACTCGATGTCGCGAATTTCTCTAACTGCTGAACGGTGTATTCTTCGCCTTTTTCTTGATACACCGGATAGATCAGCTCATGGAAAGCTTGAGCTTCATGCTCTTCGAGTAGGTAGTCGTAGTCCGTATTGAGCTGATAAACAATGACTTCATAGCCAACAAGGCTAGCTACAAATAGAATGATCAGACCTAAAAAGCTTTCCAGATAAATACGCTTCATTATGCATTCCAAGCATCAGGCATAAACAAGTAACCTTTACCGCGCACAGTGATGATCTTTTGTGGTGGTGTGGTGGTGTCGCCTAGCTTTTTACGCAGCGTCACGACACGGTTATCAATGGTGCGGTCGGTGCCGTCGTATTCGATGCCACGTAATGTTTTGGTGAGCCACTCGCGAGAAAGGGTTTGTTCAGGATGGTTTGCGAGTACCCAAAGGAGATCAAATTCACCGTCGGTAAGAGGAATGGGTTCTTGGTTTAGAGCGCACGTTTTACGCAGACGATTAAGGCACAGGACGCCAACTTCTAAACACGTGTCTGAATCTGTTGCTGATGCTTCTTTACGGCGTAATAGCATTCGAATGCGAGCAAGCAGAACACGTGGCTTGATCGGCTTACTCACAAAATCATCGGCACCAATTTCAAGCGCAGCAACATGGTCAAAATCATCGTCGCTGGCAGTAAGCATCAGCACTTTGCCTCTGTAGCATTCACGGATCTGACGGCAAACGCTCAATCCATCTTGCCCCGGCAACATCAAGTCTAAAAGAACGAGATCTGGCTGGCTTTCAAGAATCGCATCCGGAGCGTCCGTTCCATTGTCTATGCAGCTAACTTCAAAGCCTTGTCCTTCAAAGTATTCGCTTAGCATAGCCTGCAGTTTGGGATCGTCTTCCACGATGATAAGTGATTGCTTAGTGTCTTGTACGTTCATAGCAGTGATGCATTTTGTAGGAATTATCCCTGAAACTTAAACAAATTTGTCAGGGATTTCAATAAACGCATTTGCATTGATGAGTAGTTATCCTAAAAGGCTTTTTACCTTGTTAGTATGGTGAATTCTACGTTTAAGGCTAAACACATTCTCAAAAATGTATCTAACCTAGGAACAACTCTAAGGTTTTCGATCTTGCTGATATGGCTCGCTGATGTATCACAAAATGACGCTAAGTCTTCTTGGCTCATATTAATTCTATTTCTTTTACTTCTTAGTTCGTTGATCAATTGGCAAGTTGAGCTTGATGTAAGATCACTTGAAGAGGGAAGCTCATTTACGTTATTAGACTGCATGGGATTGTGATCAGAAAGTAATTAATGCAATTAGTAAAAATGGTACTGATATTTTCGTCCATTTATATGTAATTTATGACAAGCTATTGTGTGAATGAATGACTTAAAATTAAAAATAATTAGCTCTCATATCAAATAGTATAAGAAGAATTATGAAGTGGGAAGTTTTAAATTATAAAGCGATGATGAATATTTACTTTTCCCATTGGTTTACATGAGATTTAGTAAATGCATTTTTTATTTAGAGAAAAATTCAATCACAAGTATAGTGTCCCAGTTTTATTCTTAGCCTCTTTCTTACCACTGAAAAGTAATGCGTCAGTTGAGAAGATTGAAATACCGACATTACATCAAAGTGGAGTTGTTTACGTTGGACAAAGTATTACAGGAAGCGTTAATGGAAGCATGGGATTGAACCTTTACTCTGCAACGGGGGAGAGGAACAATTACTATTGGATTGACGCTACAAGTAAAGAACGATTGACGAAGGGTATTTTGTATACTCCAAAGCAAGCCGATGCAGGGAGAAGCATTTCTCTATGTTTAGACTCATTGTGTTCTGCTTCTGTTTATGTGCACTCTTCTGATCGATTAAGAACTTCTAATGATCTTATTGACTATCGAGATTGGTGGTCTGTGAGTCAAACAGTGCAAGATAATGTTGTACTGAGTGCAGATAGCGACATCGGCATTACAGTGGATTTTTCATATATCGGACCTATTGGGGATGACGAAGAAGGCTCAAAAGTTGGTGTTGGCTTATGGTTGAGTCTGTTACAAGACAAAGTTGATAAAAAAGTTCTAGCAACTCAGGTAAGTGAGGGCACCAATACTCCGGATCTAATTGGGAAAAAGGTAGACGTTCAAGCATATTACGAATTTAGGAGTCTTAATTTGGCGGCAGTAAATGTAGTAGAGATATGTGATGATGTTTACTTTGATGTAGGTAACACAACTTGGAATGCGTGTACTACTAGGGTTGTTTCGGAATCTGATTGTGATCCTTACTGTCGTCCACCTACTAAGCAACAGTTTGATGTTCTTTTCCCTTCGACATCGTTCAAACATGAAGAAGATGTTTGGAATGCAGATAAAACTGCGAAAAAAACTTACATAGCCGCTCTGTCTTTTGAGGGAGATCAGCATCTTCTAAATTCATATTGTAAAGCACTAGGTGGAAAGATATTTGCGCTTTCTGCGACCGATATGCAAACCCTTATCAATGAAGATATGGATGAGATTGATGCGACTTGGCCTGGAGAAACAGGGTACTGGTCAAGCAATCACATCGAATCCGGTTTCAGCGTCACTGGTGGGTGGGGAGAAGTCACTATGCTAAGTGATGATCTTTCCGTTCAAAAAGCACCTCGCTCTTTCTACAAGGGATATTATATCTGTAAGAAAAATGCGAATTAATATTTATTGTTAGCACTACTGCTTTATTTTAACAATGAATGCTAGCAATAGTTTGTTCTATTTAATAAGTGTTGGTTAGCGAGATATTTTACTTTGTACATTCTTGCTAGCCAATTTAAATTTGTTTCATTGAACATAGGTAACTGAGAATCTTAATTATAATTCATCGGAAGATTTAAAAGTCTCTTACTTAATGAAATAAGGTAACGAACAAACGGAAGGTATTATGAAAAAATTTTCATTTATTTTGTTTTATATATTAGTGGGAATAATACCCCAGAAAGCGCTATCCGGTACGTCAGCATCAGCGCTAGACAATTTAGGTAGTCTAGAAATAGTCTCCGAAAGCTTCTCTATAACGCGACAAAGCATGGGTACATCTGGGCAGTATGTACTTTTTTCCTATGTTGATGGTGAGTTG
Organism: Vibrio sp. M260121; assembly: GCF_036533715.1. Taxonomy (NCBI): domain Bacteria; kingdom Pseudomonadati; phylum Pseudomonadota; class Gammaproteobacteria; order Vibrionales; family Vibrionaceae; genus Vibrio; species Vibrio sp. M260121. The sequence continues at coordinate 19,599 of NZ_JATABF010000020.1, forward strand.
GCGACGAACTTTGATAAACAAGGGAACTCTCAAGATATCTACTGGCAAGCTGAGAATGGTGTCAAACTGAGTAGCAAAGTTTACTTAACCAGTAACACTATTGAAACCAATAAAGTACGATTTTGTATTGACAATAACTTGAAGGTTCAGTGTTCTGAGTATGTGAGCAGTCCTGTAAGTACTAGACAGATCATTGAGAATACAGGCGGTATTGAAATCGATTTTGTTGACAGTGATAACCTTATGGTGGGTGTACAACCAGAGTCCTACTCTCAGTCTATTGATGGGGCGGGAGTGTTTTCGTTCATTTACCAAGAGCACTTGGATCAAAATGAGCGTGTGCTGGACAACACGATTAGTTATTTTTTCGATGAACAAACATTGATAGGCAAAGCTGTTACTAACGAAACAAGCTCTATTAAAGCTTGTGCTGTGGGTGGTTTTTCAATTGGTAATCCGACTCTTGTAAGTGATTGTTCTCCTTCGTATCAAGTTGATGATGGGGTAGGTGAGACAGCCTTGTGTCTTTACGAGCATGCACACTATAAAGGGCGAAGTCTTTGCTACTCCACCAAAGATATAAACAAACCTTTGAAACTTCCTGCTGACTTTAACGACATCACGTCATCTTTCACTATTCGTAATGGGTATCGTGCGACTTTAGTTTCTGACTATGAATTTGGTCGAAAAACTAAATATAGGACTTATTACAAGGATGAAAGATTCGTTAAGCATCTGAATGATAAGACATCTCTGATATTGATTGAACCTGATGATAGTCTTGCCTGTTTTTACGAAAATGATGACTTTACAGGTAAGCGTTTATGCGTTGCACCAAAGAAAGCGGTATACGACTTGAGTGATAATTACATCTACACGTTTTCCGCGATGACAATATCTCCACGTCTAACTCGTGGCTACAAAATCAAGTTGGGTAAAAAACGCGGTAAACACCATTACTATGGTTGTTACCGATGGACACGAATCTGGCATTCTTCAAGTCACTACAATGATAAAGCTGCAAGGATCTGGGTGAAGTAGTCGGAATTCATCCATAATGTGAAAACATATTTCAAGATGGTACAACATCAATAAAAAAGCGGCTTTGAAGCCGCTTTTTGAATTTCTTTGTCTTAGAATCGCAGAGATTAAGGTTGTTGCTTAGTTGGTGCTAGTGCGATTTCACGGATACAAACGTTTTGTGGTTGCTGGTAAGCAAACACGACTGCACGAGCGATGTCATCAGCAGCTAGAACGCCGCCCATATCTTCTTTCCACGCACCGTAACCATCTTTGATTTCTTGTGATGTAGTGTGAGAAAGCAGTTCAGTTTCTACTGCACCCGGAGCGATTGTTGTTACACGAACGTTTGAAGCAGCGACTTCTTCACGGACGTTTTCAGAAATAGCGTGAACGGCAAATTTGGTACCACAGTAAGCAGCATGATCTGGGAACGTCTTTTTACCGGCGATCGAGCTGATGTTGATGATGGTACCGCTATTGCGTGCTTTCATTGGTGCTAGAACTGACTGCATGCCGTTTAACAAACCAAGTACGTTCACGTCGAACATACGTTTCCACTCTGACGCATCTTGTGTATCGATTTGACCAAGTAGCATCACGCCTGCGTTGTTTACTAGTGCGTCAGCAGGGCCAAATTTCTCTTCTGCTTTCGCAATTGCTGCTTCAAATGAAGCTTTATCTGTTACGTCTACTTTCTCACATAGCGTGTTTGGCAGGTTTAGTGCTTCTAAGCGCTCTACACGACGAGCAAGAAGAAGAAGTGGGTGACCTTCATCGCTTAGACGGCGTGCGATAGCTTCACCAATACCAGAACTTGCACCTGTGATTACAATCAGTTTTTTCATCTTTTGTTTCCTTAATTGTTTTAAGAGTAGCCATCGCTAGGAATAGCTTTTATTTGAGAGCGACTTTCAGTTGATAACACCTGTCTCGCTGCGATGGAGGTATATTAAGGAAATAGGTTTTGTTGATATATATCACTTCAGTTAAAACACTGTTGTTATATAACAACAATGAGCAATAACTCAATGAAAATTAGACAATAAAAAAGGCGCACTCGGTGCGCCTTTGTTTCCGAATTGCGTTATTAAGCGATCTGCTCTTGGGTGCACACCACGCTATTGTCACTACCAAAACCATTTGGTACGTATGCGTCCGCTTGTGGATCGTTTTCCCACTCGGCTTCGTTAAATAGGTAGCGGAACTGGATATTTTGTTCTTTCGGCAAGCGCGTTTTAAATTTAAATTGGCCACTTTTTTTCACGAGCTTCATTGGTTCTGGTTGCCAGTTGTTAAAATCACCCGCAATTTGAATCGACTCCCACTGGTTTTTGTCTAGCTCGAACGTGACTTCGACTTCATCTTTTGTTTTAAAGAACCTCTTTTTAAGCATTAATCTTTCCTTGTTTGTACAAAAACTGATCTAACTATTACTCAGGTTTCATAGTGATTTCAAGTTTTATCGGCATTGCAGTCGGTATAGGACGTAAGAATCCTCTGGTTTGTGAAGGTGGCACTAAGTGATTGGCTTGTATGAAAAGAAGGATTCTGTATGATGAAGATCCACCGTATTTTGAAGAAGTTATATGCTGAGTTTTAACCGTACATTCATGATGACAATGCTCTGTCTATTAGCCATGTTGCTAACGGGTGTTGCGTCGAGCGTGCGTGCAGCAACGGCACCAATCGAAGTGAGTACAAGCAAAGATCGAGCATCTGAGTTTCATCAAAAAATGGGAGTGGACAATACGGACTGTATTGAATCACACCATGGTGATCACTTGATGGAGAAAGGGAAGCAAGCTCATACCAGTTGCAGTTCTTCTTGTATCGTCAAAATACCCACCAATCTCTTGCAAGATGATGTCGTCTTATTACCGTACAGTCTTGCACTGATCGATAAATCACCGACACCTAAAACAGTGATTGTGGCTTTTAAGCCTTACCGTCCTCCAATTATTTGATCCTTTTATTCATCGCAAACCAGCACTGCTGGACTTTTAAACATTAACAAATGAATACGGCACACCTGTGCCCAAAGGAATCAAACATGAAAAAGCTATTTGCTCTTTGCAGCACTCTACTACTGGCATTCACTGCTCACGCGGCGCAATTTGAAGCGGGTAAACACTACAAAATCTTGGATGTAGAGAAAGCAAAAACACCGACAGTCACCGAGTTCTTCTCTTTCTATTGCCCACACTGTTACAAATTTGAATCTGTCATCGACAACTTGAAACCAGCGTTACCGAAAGACGCTAGCTTTGAGAAAGTACATGTCGCATTTATGGGTGGTGATATGGCTGTTCCGATGGCGAAGTCTTACGCAACAATGGTGTCACTAGGTGTTGAGGATAAGATGGTGCCGGCGATGTTTGCGCAAATTCATCAGAAGCGTCAAGCGCCTCAAAACGAAGCAGAGCTTAAGCAACTGTTCGTTGATAACGGCGTCGATGGCAAGAAGTTCGATGCGGCGTACAACAGCTTTGCAGTGAACTCTATGCAGAAAGGTTTTGATAAACAATTCAAACAAAGCACGCTGACTGGGGTTCCGGGTGTTGTGGTGAACAACAAGTACATTGTGTTGCCGAATGAGATCCGCAGTTACGATGATTACAACGCGTTAGTGAACTACTTATTAACGCTATAATCGCGTCAATAAAAATGGCGACCAATGAGGTCGCCATTTTTTATGTTGTTTTTGCGTTAGCGGAGCACAGCCGTACAAGCTGCGGTTGGCATATCAGTCATAAAGATCGCATTTGGATAAAACAAGCTAGCAACAGTGACGGCAACGTTACAAGGCTGAGCGATGGTGGTTTTCACTACGTTGTTAAGAACCACTCCAGTGGTATTCACCGTATTGACCGCAGCCTGTTGTGCTTGATAAGACACACAACCCGCTGTTGCATTGATAACTGCGGTACTAAAAAGAAGTTTACGAAAAAACATATTCATATCCTTTGTGAATGCTTTTGAGATACTTATATGACCATCCATTCATAATTAAAACAAAACGGTGTTCAAAATTACGCGCACTTCACGAAATGAATATTGTTTTATATAACTTGGTTAATTTTGTGATCTGGTAGGTGGACAGACCAGTTTAAGCAATTAAAACCAACCCATGCATAAGTACCACACCTGTCGTGAGCTTGCCTCGCATCATCTGATACCCTTTTGGCTCCGCCTCTTTTTCTACTCTTCGAATCAGCTTTTCCGCGTACCAAACGGCAATGTAGCCAGCTGCCAATAACAGAGTCGCGATGACATAATGCTTGTTACCTTGCAGCAATGCTCCCCAAGCAAGCAATACGAATAAGTTACTTAGCACCAAGGCATTTCGACTCAATCGATGGTAAAAATGATCAATGGCGTTGCCCCAAAGTACCCCGGAAAGAAAACTCAAAATCACCGCACTGTAAGCAATAAAAAACTGCTTCCCAGATAAGTTAAACAAAGTCCTTTCTGTAACGATGAGAACCAAGCTGAACAGAAAGGGCAGCAGTCCTAAATAACCCAATTGCAGCATTGTCGTACGTGTGGTCGTCATGGCAGCCTTCCTTACAGTTGCTGTTCAATCATGTTAGTAAGCGTAGTACTTGTTGGAGAGGTTGAACTTGGGAAGGTCGCAACGACTTTACCTTCTTTGTTGATCAAGAACTTGTAGAAGTTCCACTTCGGAGTAATGCCCGCTTGAGTACTGATCTCGGCGAATACTGGGTTTGCATCCTCGCCAAGAACAGAGGTTCGCGCCATCATAGGGAAGGTAACACCGTAGTCGAGGTAGCAAATTTTAGCGGTCTTTTCTTCGCTGCCACGGTCTTGACGAAAGTCGTTACTTGGAAAGCCCACAACGGCAAAGTTTTGATCCTTGTAAGTCTGATGCAATTGCTCCAATTGTTCGAATTGGGGAGTAAAGCCGCACTGGCTCGCGGTGTTCACGACCAGTAGTGTTTTGCCTTTGAAGGCGTCACACAGCTCTATTTCTTCCGTTGAATTTAAAAGTCTTTGCTTTCCTTGCAAGATATCTGGACAGCTCGATGCAAAAGCCAAAGAGCTGGTGGAGAGTAGTGTTGCGGTAAGTGCGCTGCGAGTGATTCCCTTCATGGTGTTGATTCCTTTTGTTTTTGCTAAGTATAACTACTCGCGAAGGAATCAAATCGATCAAAAAAGCCGCTGAGTTCAGCGGCTTTCGACTAGAGCAAATGCGTGTTGATTACGCTAGCTTCAAATCAAATTGATTACGGTAAGCAACCATGTCTTCTATGGTCAGCACTGGCATGTTGTGTAAACGACCAAACGCAACGATCTCTGGTGCTTTTGCCATGGTACCATCTGGGTTTGTCACCTCACATAGCACACCTGCAGGCTGTAGACCGGCCATTTGCATCAGATCGATAGTGCCTTCTGTGTGACCACGACGAGTCATGACGCCACCAGGACGAGCGCGCAGCGGGAACACGTGACCAGGACGAGCCAAGTCGTCTGGTTTTGCATTTGGGTTTGCTGCTGTTTTGATGGTTGTTACACGGTCAGCGGCAGAAACGCCTGTTGTTACGCCTTGCTTCGCTTCAATAGAAACTGTGAAAGCCGTTTGGTTTGCGCTGTTGTTGTTCACAACCATTGGTGGCAGTTCCAATTTGTCTGCTTGAGCGTCTGTCAGGCATAGGCACACAATGCCGCTGCACTCGCGGATCATCAGAGCCATTTGCTCATTAGTCAGGTGCTCTACGGAATAAATGATGTCGCCTTCGTTTTCACGATCTTCATCGTCAAGAAGAAGCACGCCACGGCCTTCTTTTAATGCGATAAGTGCGTTTTCAACGCGAGCAATTGGGTCGCCAAATTCGGCAAGTAGTGATGACTGATTCATGGTTAACTCCTAAATATCACCAGAATCAGGGCGGTATGAGAGATCGTCACTTTTTATGCAGGCAATGAGCCGCCAACGGTAAGATGGCACAAACCCACGCAATAAAAAATGCGATCCAAAAAGAAGTGCACCAGTGCTCATCAACACAGAACATTGAGGAAACCGCTGATGTTTTCTTATTCTCTTTCATCCGGACTATAACCGTCGGCTCTGGCATCTCACCAGATCTGCTGACCTCGACGAATCGAGCGCTCGCGGGCTCACTCAAAAGAGTATACCGCCGGTGGGGAATTTCGCCCCGCCCTGAGAACATTGAATCCAACCAATATGGTTAGAAGTAAAAAACTCCGACACTCAAATGAGTGGTCGGAGTAGAGATAGTACTGCGAACGCCTTGGCTTGAAAAGTAGATTGCAACTACTTGATGGAAAAGTGCGCTATCGGCTGAAGTGATCAGTTTTGATAAAGTGATCAATCTGCGCAGGTACATAGGTGTTGTAGATAAGGCTAGTGTGCGTCTGTTTCGTCTCTATATGATCTTGCATGCCTTCTAAACGTGTTTCATCAACGGTCACTGTGCCATCAGACATGGTGTTGTCTTTATGCATGAGAATAGGCCTTGCGCCAATGCCCATTGTGCCTGCGATGCTGCCAAGCTTTTGTGGGAAAGTCCAAACATCCTCGTGCTTATTAAGACCATGATAGGGAGAATTACCAAGCATCGCACCAAATCCCAAATCTTGAATGCGAGTGACGATAGATGCGCCTTTCAGTGGCGAGCCAATTGCCACAACGTGGGACACCAGACTTGTCGATGGTTTTCTGCTCGCGAGGTATCGTTTAATCATCAAACCACCTAGGCTATGACCCACCAACACATTAGCAGTCAGCGGATTAAGCGCTTTGTCGATGGAATCGAACAGCGACTCTTCGTTAATTGAAACCGTGTTGTAACTCAATACTTGGGTCTCGTAGCCCAGCTTTCTCAGCTTTTGGCTAAGAGGCTGCATGACCAGCCCATGCATATAAAGACCATGTAAGATGATGATTTTCATAATACCTCCTAGATTTATGACGTTGATTTTATCCTACTAGATTCTCCAAGAGACTACTGTCAGCGAATTAGCAAATCTTGCACTTCTTTTTGTAACAAATGGCGATCTAGTGTGGTTGGTTGCAATAACTCACCAATATTGACTTCGATACGAGACCAAAAGCGAGTAGGGCGTTTGGTTAACGCATGTCCATTCTTGTGGCTGAAGAAAGAGCCCCATAAGCCTTTTAAGGCCATTGGAATCACGGGAACCGGTGTACGTTTTAGAATCTTCTCAACACCCGGTCGGAACTCGCCTAGTTCGCCATTTGAGGTCAAACGACCTTCAGGGAAGATACAAACTACCTCGTCGTTATTAAGAGCTTGCTCAATCTGCTCGAAAGCTCTTTTGCAAGTCTCTGCGCATTTGCGTGGAGAGCAGATTGGGATAACGCCGGCATGACGAAAAACATATTTAAGAACAGGCAGCTCACTGATTGATTTGTCCATCACAAATCGAACTGGACGGGTCGATGTACCCATTAGAATCAAAGCGTCTACATAGCTCACATGGTTTGCCACAATCAGCGCAGCGCCTTGTTCTGGGATATGCTGACGACCGGTTACCGAAACTCGATACAGACAGTGGCTCAGCAAGTAGCTAATAAAGCGCTGAGTAAACTCAGGTACTTGACGGTAAACGTAGATAGCTACGATGAAGTTACCGACGGCCAAAATGGCAAATAGCTCAACAATTGAGAACTCTAAAACACTTAACACCAAGATAGAAACAGCAGCGGAAGCGACCATAAACAGTGCGTTCATGATGTTGTTTGCCGCAATAGATTGAGCACATTCGCCTTCTTCTGAGCGCGATTGGATAAACGCATAAAGGGGAACAATAAATACGCCTCCGCTCACACCAACCAAGAACAAGTCGATCATTACTCGAATATGTGAAGATTGGGCAATAAAGCTTTGTACATCGTAATACTGACTTGGGAAAGATTCGATTGCAGGTACTGCCCATAGTAGGTCGGCACTGAAAATCGTTAAGCCCAAAATACCAAATGGCAGAATACCCAGTTCAACTTGATTGAAGGACAGCTTTTCACATAGCCATGAACCCGTTGCGATACCAACTGAGAACAGAGCCAACAACAGAGAAACCACAGTACTGTCTGCAAATAGGTGTTCGCGAGCAAAGTTTGGGAATTGAGTTAGGTAAGTTGCGCCCATAAACCAGAACCAACTGATCGCTAGAATCGACATCCAAATACCGCGTTGTTTTTGTGCCAGTTTGAGTGTTTTCTTCAAACCAGTAATTGGTTCGAATTTTACTTTGTCACTTTTCTTACTTGGCAGAGAGGGGATGTTTGCGCTGCTCAAAAAGCCCAGTAGTGACAGCGTAATCACAATGCAAGAGGCGACAAGCATACCATTTGGAATCGCAAGCAATAGACCTGCGCTTAATGTACCAATCAGGATTGAAAGGAAAGTCCCCATCTCAACCCAAGCATTACCTTTCACTAGCTCATTAGGTTTTAACGCTTGAGGAAGTAGAGCGTATTTCACAGGGCCGAAGTAAGCCGATTGAGTACCAGTCATGAAGAGTAGAACCAGCATTAGAATGGCACTCTGCGTCATGATAGCCGTCGCTGCACAGCTCATGATCACAAATTCAATAAGTTTTAAGCGGCGGATTAACTTGGCTTTGTCCATGTTGTCGGCAATCGCACCCGCGTGGGCAGAAAACAGAAAGAAGGGAAGAATAAATAAGCCAGCCGCAAGGTTAACAAAAAGATCGACCGACATCGGTAGTGAGTCAATTTGGCTGTAGGTCACCATCAACAAGAGAACATTCTTGTAGATATTGTCGTTCAGTGCACCAAGGCACTGAGTCACGAAATAGGGGAAGAATCGCTTAGTGAGAAACATGCTGGCTCCGTAATTGCAAAATCGCTTTGAGATGGGAGCACTTTAAAGGCTTGGCTTTGGGAAGCCAGTGTGAAGAAAAGAGTTACGTTATGAGAAACCAAAAGTAACACTTTGCGATACTTTTGGTTTCATGATTTTGTGATATCGCACTAATTGGTGCTTTTATACGTTACGAGATCAGCTTAGTGTCGAAACCAGACGCTGAGCATTCTCAATGTGACAAACAGAATGAAACCAGAGAGTCCAATAAAGCCTAATGTCACCAAATAAAAGAACAGACGCACCAAGCGAGCTTTCATTCGTTTGAAAAAACCGAGGCTCGGCGTAAGTTCAGGGACATGCTGAAAGCTTGAGATCATCACCCAAGCGGCAAGCGCCCACAACGCCGTTACGCCACTCGGAATAAGATAAGACTCCTTAACCACATCAGAAAGTTGCAAGAGTGTGGTAATGAACACCGCAAAACCACCAAACGCGATGAGTATGAATAAAGGGAGAATAGGTCTCGTCTTGACCGATAGGCTTTTGAGTTTATCGAGCATCAGATAGTACCTATTTGCGTTCCCAAGGGTTAAACAGCGGGAATGTCCAACGACGCATCGCAATCACCAGAGAGGTACCGTGCTTCTCATTCATATCTAGTGAATCGTCGCTTTGACAGATCTGATAAAACTCATCAATGACCTTTTGTAGCTTTTGCTGCATCTTCTTGTTGGTTGGCAAGCTCATTAAGCCCGTTGCCATCACTAGCTTTTCATCTTCAGCAGAGAAATAGCTCTGGAAGAAAGCTTCTTGAACTTGTTGCTGGAAGAAACGCTGAATAGGGCCACCTGTGTGCCACTTGAATGTCGGAGATATACGCAGACGAATCTTGTTACCTGGCAGCAAGTCGATGATATTGAGGCGGTCGAGTTGAGCTAGCTTTTGTATCAGCTCTAACTCATCAAAGGTGTATTGCTCGATGATTTGTTCGAAGCGATAACCATTGACCACACAAACCGCAACCAACAATAAGCCTTTATCATCAACCAACTGTTTTTCTTGTTCTAGTGTGAGCGACTCCAGCCCTTTGTTGTGTGCTGCTGCCAGTTTAAATAGCTCTGCCATTTCTAACCCAATCAGCTGACAGATACGCTCCAAGCGGTCGAGGCTGATTTGACTGCCTTCTGCCAATAAGCGTTTTACTGAGCCCTCGCTTAGCTCCAAATGCTGTGCGACATCGACATAGTGCAAACCAGACTGCTTGAGCTGGCGTTTGAGCTCTTTAATTAGGTCGTGACTTTCCGACATATTAACCTTCTACTTCTTGGCGCAACTGATCTAGGTAAGACTGCATAAACGCTTTACGCTTCAAACCTTCTTCATAGGCTGCTTTGGTGTTCATCGTCTCGACTATTTTAAACAATTTGGTTTGGAAATGATCGATGGTGAATCGTTTATCTTCCAATTCTCGATGCTCTGCAAACATGTCCTGTTCGTTATATAAGACGGCATCAAACAACGTGCTCACTTGAATACAACGTGTCACACCAATTGCGCCAAGCGCGTCTAAGCGGTCTGCGTCTTGGACGACCTGAGCTTCCAAAGTATTAGGTGTAATGTTGGCGCTAAAGCTGTGAGATTCTATAGCGTGGGCGATAGCGTCATGGTATTGAGCAGGGTAGTCGATGCTTTCTAGAAACGAAATCGCTTTGGTTGCCGCAATTGTTGAGCTTTGCTTACGGTTCGGGTGATCTTTTGGGTAAGTAAAGCAATCGTGCAGATACGCAGCAGGCAATACAACGGCTAAATCTGCGCCTTCTTGTTCTGCTAGCTGACGAGCGGTTTTGACTACGCGTCGGACGTGACTGAGGTCGTGAGCGGCATCAGTTTGCATCTCTTGCTGCATAAACTGTAGGAACTGAGGCTCAAATTGGCTGAGCTCTGCTAGGTTAAGTTGAGACATGGATTTCTTCTAAAAAATAAAGGCTTAGACAGAGTATGCCTAAGCCTTTATTAAATTGCCAAATGAGACGTTGTTATTGAGATGTTGCGAAGAAAGCCTTGTTGTTTTACTGGGTGCGAGTGAATCGGAACGTTTGTACTTTTTGTTCTGCTCCGTCGATGTAAGCGTAGCTATCGATGGTCCAAACGTTTGGACCTGCGAAACCTAGCTCGACACGCACATCACCCGTCGGAATACCTTGGTAAATGACGTCGTTAATGTTCATCGGGTAGAAGTTGTAGCGATGGTTTTGTGATTGTTGTTCACCAGCAAAAGCAACCGATACATCTTTTGCTTCATTAGTCAGCGTTAGTTGGTAGCCTGCTTGTGGATCGAACGTGAACGCGGCATTAAGGTCAACGCCTTGCGAGTTGGTCACCTTAACATTTGCTTCTGTTGTTTTTGCTAGCGAGCCGTGTGCAGATAGACCTTCTAAACCTTTAAAGTCGCGATTGTGGTTCTGGATATTTACGTTCCAATCGCCTACGAAGTTATCGATCTCTTGCCACTGCTGCGGGGCATTGGTTGCTGCTGTGTTCTGACCACCGTTAATACCACCAATCGCGTCATTGCGGCTTTCGTGGCGAATGTTGTCACGGTTATTGTGAATATCCGCGCCAGCACCTGCGACACCACCGGCGACACCACCCGCAACTGCGCCTTTCACGGCAAGCTCAGCATCACCCGTCAAAGCGCCCATAGTCAGACCTAAAAGCGCACCACCTGCAGCGCCTTGCTTTGTTAATGCGTTTGGATCATCTTCTCCCGGAGTCACGCATCCTGCAAGTAGGGGAAGAGATAGCGCCGCGACCAATGTAGTTTTGTTGAAAATGTTCATGTATTTCACTCCGAGATGTTTGGTTCGAAGCTATTATTGAACGCTGTTTGATTAGGAATCCACTTATCTCGCTGATAACCGACAGTTATCAGGCAAGAGTTTTGTTTACTGTAAGGCTCACAGTTTTTCTGTTTTGCTCGGATTTAGGGAAGCAAAGAAAAGGGTCAACATTGCTGCTGACCCTGGGTTTTGTTTTATTCTTTATTTTATAAGCACTAATTTTGACGTTGTTAGTATTCAATCTGTGTTTAGGCGATTTGAGAGTTTTTATTTAAAAGCTCAACTAACTCCCTAACTCTAGTATTTGTTGAGAGTCAGTGCAAATATTTATTACGAAAACTGTCTATATTCTGAAATTTAATTTGAATGAAGTTCACAAAATTTCACATTCAAAAACACATTCAAACCATGAAGTGTCTCAAGTTTGAGCCCACCATAATTAGGATCTATCTTTCATGATCCAGATCAGTATTGATATCTCTTTAGAGGGATAGCATTCATGCGAAATTAAATAATTATAAATTGAGTCCGAAGCATGCAGGATTTATATGAGCTAGAGCGTAAGTTGGTGGAATACGGCGCAGACATGAAAGGCTTAAAGGTTGTGCCTGCGATCATCGATGAAGATGGCAAGGTTGTTTACTTAGGCAATACTCCCTCGTTGCTTAGGAATGTCATTAGTTGCCGTAGACAGCTAACGCAGCGCTTGAAAAAATAAAAAAAGGGTCTGATGTAAGTCAGACCCTTTTTTGTGTTAGAGGTATAGAACTAACGACAAACCGGACAGGTTGGCATTTTCATCAGATTCATTTCTCGCCAAGACATGCTTAGCGCATCCAAAATCAGAATTTTGCCTTTCTTTGGTTGCCCGTAATCAGCGATAACTTTAATCGCTTCCATCGCTTGTACTGCGCCAACAATACCAACAACAGGCGCCATGACTCCGGCTTCGACACAACTTAACGCACCGCTGCCGAAGAGGGCACTTAAGCACTGGTAACATGGTTGCGCTGGGTCATCGTAAGTAAACACACTCACTTGGCCCTCCATACGAATGGCTGCGCCTGAAATTAGCGGTGTTTTGGTCGCAAAACATAGGCGATTAAGTTGATTACGCGTATCGACGTTATCTGATGCATCGACAACAATAGTGTGCTGCTTAATCAGGCTCTTTAACGCGGTATCATCAAGACGTTGTGCGATGGTATCTACGATAATGTGCGGGTTAAGTTCGCGCAGTGCATCGGCCGCCGAGTCTACCTTCTTACGACCAATATCCGCATCGTGGTGCAGCACTTGGCGCTGAAGGTTAGACAACTCGACAATATCATCATCAATCAGTGTGATTTTACCGACACCAGCAGTCGCCAAATATTGGCTTGATGAGCAGCCTAAACCGCCAGCTCCAAGCATCAATACCGATGCTTGTTTGAGTGCTTCTTGCCCATCAAAGTCAAACTGACGAAGAATGATTTGGCGGTTGTAACGCAGCATTTCCTGATCGGAAAGAATATCCACAACGACTTCCTAGTAAAGGGTTGAGTTGAATAGTTGAATCTGAACCGTTTCGCCCACTTCAACTCGGCCGCGTTCGCGTTCCAATACAACAAAACAGTTCGCTAGGCTCATTGAGCGGAATGCGCCAGAGCTTTGGTTTCCGGTTGTTTCGACCACAAACTTGCCATCTTCTAATGTGTAGATACCACGTTGGTAATCGGTACGACCTGGCGCTTTCTTAAAAGCGGTTTTGGTTGTTGCTGGAATAGACTCGGGTGCTTTCCATTCTGTATGGCCTGCAAGTTTTGCCAGCATTGGTTGAACAAGCACGTACATGGTTAGCACGGCAGAAACCGGGTTACCCGGCAGCCCGCAGAACCAAGCAGTACTTAGCTTACCAAATGCGAAAGGTTTACCCGGCTTGATTGCGAGTTTCCAGAAGCCAATTTCACCAAGCTCTTCAAGAATGTCTTTGGTGTAATCCGCTTCGCCGACGCTGACGCCGCCAGAGGTAACAACGACATCAGCCAACGTTTGCGCTTGTTCAAAGGTCCCTTTCAGAGTCTCTGGGCAATCTGGAATGATGCCAAGATCAATCGCCTCACAACCGAAGTTCTCGATAAGCGGTTTAATACCGTAACGGTTGCTGTCGTAGATTTGACCTTCTTCTAGCGGTTCGCCTAGTGGTTTAAGTTCATCACCTGTAGAGAAGAAAGCAACTTTTGGTTTACGCACTACCGTCACATGGCTTACACCAAGAGACGCAATCATCGGAATATCGCGAGGTGTTAAACGCGCACCTTTTGCCAGTACGATGTCGCCTTGCTTGATGTCGTCACCTGTTGGGCGGATGTTGTTTTGTGGCTTCACGTCAGTTTGGTTGAACTGAATGCCAGCATCCGTCACTTCTGTGTTTTCTTGCATGATAACGGCATCACAACCCTCAGGGATTTTTGCGCCAGTCATGATGCGAACACAGGTACTTTGAGGCCATTCACCTTCAAAAGGTTGTCCTGCAAATGATTTACCTGCCAGAGGCAAAACAGAAGATGACTCAAGATCTTGAATGCGAATAGCGTAGCCATCCATTGCTGAGTTATCGAATGGCGGTACGTGAATAGGAGACAAGATGTCTTCTGCCAGTACAAAACCGAGTGCTTCAGCAAGTGGAAGAGAAAGCGTTGTTTGGATAGGTTTGATTCGCGATAGCATTTTGTCCATCGCTTCTTCAATTGGCATCAAGCCAGGTGCGTCGCAGCAGCCCATTGAGAAAATCCTGTGTTCTTTTGTTTTGTGGCAACTTTACCATAAAAAGGGGGCCGAGTAAGAATGTCCACCTATAAAATATGGGTGTAATTATTCAAAAATCCGAGTATCCTTGTCAGCCATCCGAAAGGGGTAAAAAAGCCCGCGGAGCTCAATAAAATCAGCTCAGTACCTATATTTGATGTGACTTGGTGTAAAGACACGAAACTGAGCAACTCGAAGCGAAAAATATGAATGCAATTTTGGTTGGGTTTGTATTAAAGCGGAAGCAACAAAAGAGGAAGTGGAATGTCAGGTCTTAGCGAGTCAGCGAAGTTAGTAAAAGAAGCGCTAGAGCAACGCGGTTTGGAAACGCCAATGCGTCCAAACAACGTAAGTCGTGAAGAGAAGAAAGAGAAGATCGAACACCACATGCGTGAGATCTTAGGTCTGCTTCAACTTGACCTTACCGACGATAGCCTAGAAGAAACCCCTCACCGCATTGCTAAGATGTACGTTGACGAAATCTTCTCTGGTCTGGATTACTCCAACTTTCCTAAAATCACGGTGATTGAGAACAAGATGAACGTGAGCGAGATGGTTCGCGTGAAGGACATCACAGTGACCAGTACTTGTGAACACCACCTTGTGACCATTGATGGCAAGGCTGCTGTGGCTTACATCCCACGTGGCAAGATCATTGGCTTATCAAAGATCAACCGTATCGTTCGTTTCTTTGCCCAGCGTCCACAAGTACAAGAGCGTATGACACAGCAGATTCTTGTTGCACTTCAAACGTTGCTTGAGTCTGATGATGTAGCAGTGACGATTGATGCAACACACTACTGTGTGAAATCTCGCGGTGTGATGGATGCAACCAGCGAAACGACGACGACAGCGTTGGGTGGTATCTTCAAAAGCAACCCAGCAACGCGTGCCGAGTTTCTGCACGGTTTACGCTAAGTATCAAGCACTATTCTGAGAGGATGGCAAACGCCATCCTTTTTTGTATCTGTCTGAAATGAATAATGATTTGAGAATGAAAACGACAAAAATCATTTATCGATTTCTGTGTTGACAGTCACAGGCGATAGACTTAATATCCGCGCCCAGCAAACGGTTGCGAAGGCTTCATTTCTCTATTCGTTCTGCCCAATTTGATTCTTCAAGCTCAGCTGATCTCGGTCAGTTGTCTTTCTGTTTCCTAATAGTAGAAAGGCAACAAAATTGAGATTTGGCATGACCACACAAACCACCATCAACTCGACTGCTCCAGCTTCTATTCAAGCATCGGAAAACAGTTGGCAAAAGAAAGCAATTCTTAGTGTCGCGTTCTTAATGGCGACCACGTCTGTTGGACCTGGCTTTTTAACCCAAACAGCGGTCTTCACCAATATCTACAAAATCGACATGGCATTCCCGGTGTTTGCATCCATGTTTATCACCTTTGGTATTGTGATGAACTTATGGCGCATCGTAGGTGTGTCTGGTATGCGCATTCAAGACATTGCCAATAAAGTAGCACCGGGGATGGGCTACGTGGTGGGCATTCTGCTGGCACTTGGCGCGGTTGTATTTAACTTCGGTAACGTAAGTGGCTCTGCACTCGGTATTAACGTACTGACGGGTGTGGATACGACTTGGGGTGCTCTTTTTACAGGCGTAGTAGGTTGTTTGCTGTTTGTGGTGCACAACGCTTCTAAACGCATGGACCAAATGGCACGCTACCTCGGCTTGTTTATGATCATCTTAATTGCGTATGTCGCGATGACCAGTTTACCGCCAATGGGGGAGACCTTGAGCGCAGCAGTAATGCCTACTGATATTGGCAGCCTGCTATTACCGACGCTAACGATCGTTGGTGGCGCAGTCGGTGGCTATTACACAGGCGCACAGCGATTGGTTGATATCGGCTTACAAGGTAAAGAGAACGTACCCGCTATCAAAACCGCAGCATGGGCCGGTATTTCAATTGCCGTGGTGATTCGTATTCTATTGTTTATGGCTGTGTTCGGTGTGATTGCAACAGGCGCGACTTTGGATTCTGCAAACCCAGCCGCAGACGCGTTCCGTCAAGGTGCGGGTGAGGTAGGTTACTTTATCTTTGGTTTGGTGTTGTTTGTTGCTTCGATTACCTCGGTTGTGGGTAACTCGTACATGGCGATTTCCCTTATCAAAACACTTTTCCCAGTTGTGGCTCACAACGAGAAAGCATGGTGTGTCGGTTTTATTATTATCACATCGCTTGGCACTGTGACGATGAACATGCCGATTCTGCTGCTAATGCTGGCTGGCCTTGTTAACAGTATTATTCTGCCAATTGTATTGGGTATGGTGCTAGTGGCAACACGCAGAAAAGACATCGTAGGTGACTACAAACACCCAGCCTACTTAACGCTGACGGGCGTTGCAATTGTCGTAGTAATGGCGGCATCAAGCCTGACCAATATCAGCAACTTTATGGCCAAGTTTATCGGCTAACTCAATGCATCGGCCAATGTGAATTGAGTAATGTTTATCGGGCATGAGCTTGCTAAGAGCAAAAGAAAACGACCTCGTAATGAGGTCGTTTTTTTATGTCTGTTTTGAAGGCGTTCTTACCAGTTCTGGCCAGTACATTTTTACATAACCAGCAGAAACCCAAACGACAAGTACCGTGGCAATGCTTAACTCTAGGAATCCAAAATCGTGCAACCAATGCCAGTGGGGATGAGACTCAGCAAAAAAGGTGGTGAGGCGATGCATCGCAATAGCACTAATAACGGAAGGGAAGGTCACGGCCGCAATAGATGGCTGGAACTTCAAACGCATTAAGCGGAAGTAACACAGGTAAATCAGCAACGTCATGGTGATTGCGATGCCTGCCAATGCGCCTGTCAGAATCGGGTCTGGCTCGCCAAAGTTGACCAGATACGCCGCTAAAGACAAGTTCACCGGAGCTGCCATGATCGCCAAGGTCGGGCGTGCTCGGCGTGGCAGGGAACCAAAGAACACCAATCGATATAACACTAATGGCAACATGAAGAAGTAGATACCAATACACATCATCGCCAAGGTTTCAGAAAACACATTATGGCCGAATTGAGAACCTGCAAGGGAAGAACTGATCAAAC
Organism: Vibrio sp. M260121; assembly: GCF_036533715.1. Lineage (NCBI taxonomy): Bacteria > Pseudomonadati > Pseudomonadota > Gammaproteobacteria > Vibrionales > Vibrionaceae > Vibrio > Vibrio sp. M260121. Next base: position 37,146 of record NZ_JATABF010000020.1, read on the forward strand.
CAACAGGATATAAGAACCAACTTGGCACGATGTTCGACATCTTGAAGTTCATGATCTGGAAGCCAAAGAACAACACCATCATCGTAAAGTGAAGTAAGACCGCCACAAACCACAATGGATACGCAATAAGTGGTGCTACTGCCGCAAGGTAGTCACACAGTACGAGTAACGCCATGCTCATTGGAGCCATTAAGCTACCACTCAGCGGGTGTTTGATATCCGCCATAAACAGGCGAGGGCTGGTGGCGTATTTTAGAAGAACTGGAGTGAGGAGCAATGCACCAAGTGCCGCAAGAAATGGTCTTATCGGTTCGCCAATTTCAGGAATGTATAAAGCCCAAGCTTGTCCAAGCCCTATCATACCCAGTGCCAAAGCCGCTTGTGAAGGCGGGACACTGTAAAACTGTACAAGTCTTCTCCAGTTCAAAACTACTCCGAGATTGGATGAATCACTCTAATTTGAGGCGAGAATACTAACAATATTCATCAGTCGTTACCCTTAAATATTATAAGTAAAGATCAGAGAATGGGAATTTTGTGAGTTTGGTAGGGAAATTTTGTAGAGAGATGTAAAAACGCAGAATTACTGGCTCCAAACTAACATCTTATGTGGAAGATAATTTGGAGCCGATATTAAGTTAGCCTTGGTTTTCCGGTAGGTCTTGCTGACGTAGCTTGTCATTTTTAAGCGTACGATGTAGCAACTGGCTGTAAATCGGTTGCCCGCCAAGTAACTGCGCTACGATTACCGCACCTAAGCTAGTAATGATGAGAGGCAGAATTAAGTAGTAGTTATTTGTCATCTCGATAACCAACAAGATGCCAGTGATTGGAGCACGCACTGTCGCTGCGAATAACGCTCCCATACCGGCAATGGCAAACACGCCAGGTTCAATCGTCAGAGAAGGTAATAACATGTCTGCGCTTGCGCCAAACGCGTAGCCAAATAGCGTACCCAGCGCCAACATTGGTGCGAAGATACCGCCCGGAGCACCTGAACCAAAACAGAGTAAGGTTGTGATAACACGACCAACAAACAGCATCACCAAGATCGAGATTGAGTAGTTACCGTTGGTGATGTCCGGAATCAAACCAATACCACCGCCAGTAAGTTGAGGAACATAAAGCAGCAGCAAGCCAAACACACCACCCAAGACGGTGCCTGTGATTAGGTAGCGTTTACGGTCGTTCTTATGCAGAGCAACAAAGCTGTCTTGTGCGATAGTCACCAGTTTGTTGAAGATGACGCCAAATACACCGAATAGAGAACCAAGCAGTAGGAATAGCCATAGTGATTGTAACTCTGGCGATTGATACTGCGGCATGGTGATAACGGCGGCTTGTCCATTGATGGCACGAAATACAATGTTTGCCATGATCGCTGAAATGATCACCGCTCGGATAGAAATCAACGAGTAGCGAAATTGAGGGCGCATTTCCTCAACCACAAACATAATGCCTGCCAATGGCGCGTTAAAGGCTGCGGCCAAACCACCGGCAGCACCAGAGGCTAATAATGAGTGGCGTGTATCATCGTCTTTAATACGGAAGATGTCAGTGACCATACGACCAACGGCACCACCCATTTGTACAGTAGGACCTTCACGGCCTAAAACCATACCCGAACCAAGCGCGCCCATACCGCCGAAGAATTTCACAGGGATGACTCGCCACCAACGTACAGGGCGGATGTTATCCATTGCGCCTTCGATCTCAGGGATACCTGATCCAGATGCTTCAGGCGCAAAACGGTGAACAAGGTAGTAACCGATAAATGCTAAGGTTGCACTGATTAGAATGGCTGCAAGCCATAAAGGCAGTACACTACCGATTTCGCTCTTTAACCACTCGGTACGAGTTTCTGAAACAAAGTGAACGGCAATTTCGAAGTAGGTACCGACAAGACCTGCTAACGTACCAACGATTGCGGCCATAAAGAGGACGGAAAATGATGTCGGTGTTGACCCTCGAGAGACAAACTGGTTAATCGCATCTTTTGGTACGTGCGCTAACACAGATTTCACAATTCTCTCGCGTTTGGTCATTAACAGATTCTCCTAGACTACTAATTGGAAGGGACGAAAGAAATTATACGCCTCGGAGAGTCTAGACCTAATCAATAAAGATGCAATTTAGCTTTCCACTATTGAGCAGTTCAAGTATCAATTGTCTAAATATTGATTAATATTGTGCTATTGGTTCCATATTTGACGCTATTTTTTTATTGGTAAAACTTGTTTTCTGAGCGAAATGAACCATGCTTTAAGTGTAAAGCAACATGACTGCTTCAGAAGGAGGGATGTGAGGTTTTACACACAATTTGGATGGTTTCAAACCCTACAGAAATTCCTCGTCATTTGTTCGGGACGCATCAATAGTCTTCCCGATTCGCATACTCACGATTGAGTCACGAGGCAGAGGCGCACGCACTGTGCGCCTTTTTAATGCCAGCTTGATCCTGAACGTTCCATTCCCTACAAATAAAAACAGAATGCAATGTTGATAAATTTAAATGGTATAATATTCTGTTTTTCGTGATGGATTACGCAGTTTTGGCTTTGTACAAAGATTGATGCGGACTAGAAGGTCCGCTTTTTTGTACCTGAAATTCGACATCGCAGCTTGCTTCTCGTCCGACTTGCAGCAAAGATAAAGCTCTTTCATTCATCTTCTCCAGTCAAATCGATAGTACCAATATGTTGCGTTTCTCATTCTTCCTGTTTCTTTCTTTAAGTTTGTTTTCTCAAACCGCAAATGCACGAGATGTATGGTGGCAAATCATGTTATCTGAAGCGCCTTTCGTTGAGGTTCAACAAACCTTGCAAGACGGTGGTGACTGGTACGGGTGTGAGACGCAGGAAAGCGAAGGTGCATTCTGCTTGGATGATTTTCATTATTACCACCAGCACCTTTACGGGGAAGCAACGATAGAAGAAAAAGCGATTCGTCTAAACTTTCTCACGGACTATCAACCACAAAAATTGAGTGATGTGATACTGAATCTGAGAAAAGATGGGTTGGTGATGAAGCGAATTGACATTCAGGGCGAACAGTACGATATAGCTGCAGCTTTAAAACAAAACTCACCAGAAGCTGTCGACAAAGCTCTAATTCTGTTTATCAACCGCTACCCTCAGCAAGCGCCACGAAGTATTGATTGGGTGTTAGCTGAAGAGTTTGAATCGCCAACACCGAGAGTGCGTGTCACGTTAAACAGTGATGGCGAAATGATTGAGCTTAAGGTTGAGCGCTTTTAACGCGGAAGTTAACGCTTCGCGATACAAACATCGTTTAAAGGTTCAGTTTTGCGAGGTCTTGTTTTCATCATGCAACGAAAGGAAGGTCGCCATCGCGGATTCATCCAAAAAACCATCTGACTTCTTGTGTGCGCGCAGATACTGATAACCCGCGACCAGCTTGCGGTGCTTGGCTTCTTCCTCTTCTGATATCGTTCCATTCATCACGTGCTGGAAGGCAAGTTTGTAGGCTTCCATATCCACAACCTCTGCCTGACGGTATAAATAGCCACAGCCGGTGGCTAGCCACTCCAATGAGCAGTTGGCCCGCATTGCGATTTGGTTGGCTTTGGTTAAGCTGGGTTCGCTTCCTTTGAGGTATTTGCGAATTAAAGCCTCGGAGACGTCGACGCGTCGGGCAAAACCGCTGATGCTTTCTTCGCCAATTAACGTGGCGAGTCGTTGGGCAAAAGACATATTTCGTACTCCAGTTCGAATTGCGAAAGTTTACCCGTTGAGCAAGCGGTAAAACAAGACTAGGATGAATGCAGATTAAGAAAAGGAGAGAAACCCATGGTTGCAAAAGTAGTGACTGCACCAAACGGTCCAGAGTTTTCTGAGCTAGTTCAAGGATATTGGCGTGCAGTAGATTGGGGCATGACAGCGCAAGAGCGTTTGTCGTTCCTAAAGCAACATATTGAGTTAGGCATTACCACCGTTGATCACGCTGACATTTACGGTAATTACGAGTGTGAAGCGCTATTTGGTGAAGCATTAGCACTGGACAAAAGCGTTCGTGAGCAAATTCAGATCGTGACAAAGTGCGACATCAACTTGTGTGGTAACAAAACGCCAGAGCGTAAGATCAACCACTACGACACCAGCGCTGCGCACATCTATCAATCTGTTAACAACTCGCTTGAGCGACTAAAGGTCGATGAGATTGATGTTCTTCTTATCCATCGTCCAGACGTGTTGATGGATGCTGACGAGGTAGCAGAAGCGTTCTCTGAGCTACATAAAGTGGGTAAGGTTAAGCACTTTGGTGTTTCTAACTTCACGCCTCGTCAATTCGAGCTTCTTCAATCTCGTTTAAGCAAACCTCTTGTGACTAACCAAGTGGAAATAAACCCACTGAACTTTGAAGTGGCACACGATGGTACGCTAGACCTACTTCAAACGCATCGTGTTCGTCCAATGGCATGGTCATGTTTAGGTGGTGGTTCAATTTTCACTGGCGATACAGAGCAAGCGGTTCGCGTTCGTAACGAGCTGGAAGCTATCCGAGAAGAAGTAGGTGCAAACAGCATTGACGAAGTGATTTACGCTTGGGTACGTCGCTTGCCTTCTAAGCCGATGCCAATTATTGGTTCTGGTAAAATCGAGCGTGTTCATAGTGCAGTTAACTCGCTAAGCATTGAGCTAACTCGTGAGCAATGGTATCGAGTTTGGGTTGCATCAAAAGGTCACGGTGTGCCATAGAAAGTGGCCAGTGAGCAAATGACTTAGGCACTCCAAAGAGGGTGCCTTTTTTATTTTTGCTTATCTGAAATGATAGCAACTTTATAAACGCAACCCCTTGCGTATCAAGCCTTGTAGAACTTTTAATCATTCCTGACTGATGTCACTAAATGTATAGGGAATCGAACTTTTTCTTAGTTCATTGGTTCACTCAACTATTCATATTGCGTATGCTTACCCAGTAAACAAAAAACGAAGACTCTTAGTCTGTGTAGCAGTAACAATCTGGTAGAATCCCACGCAGATTGTTGAATATTTTAAGGTGGTAGCATGTCTTTTCCTGTACTCATCTGTGATGATTCTGCGTTAGCACGCAAACAGATGGCAAGATCACTGCCAGCAACATTGAATGCAGACGTGACATTTGCCATCCATGGTAAAAATGCGCTTGAAGAGTTAGCGCAAAAAGAATTTAAACTGATGTTTCTTGACCTCACCATGCCAGAGATGGACGGTTTTGAAACATTAGAAAACATGAAACGCCTGGGCATTCAAACGCCTGTCGTGGTTGTGTCTGGTGATATTCAACCAAAAGCAAAAGAGCGCGTGTTTGCTCTCGGTGCGAAAGCGTTTATTCAAAAGCCGATTGGTAAAGATGAGCTTAAAGCGACGTTAAAAGAGCTGATCGAGCCGAATGATCGACCACAAGTCATCACTCCGACAACCATAGAGTTGCCGATTCTCCGCCGTCGCGACATCTATATGGAAGTGGCGAACGTTTCTATTGGTCGTGCAGCGGATGCGCTCGCTCGACACTTTGATGTATTTGTTCAGCTTCCATTGCCAAACGTGAATATCTTTGAAGTCAGTGAACTGCACATGGCTTTGCGTGATCTCGCATCTCACGACAATGTCTCTGGTGTTTGCCAAGGCTTTTGTGGTGAGGGCATCGCCGGCGAAGCGTTAGTGATCTTGAGCGACTCCAGTGTTTCTGATCTTAAGAAACTGATGAAGGTGCCAGCAGACAGCGAAGAGTTGGAAGAACTAGAGCTGTTGATGGACATCTCCAATATCTTGGTTGGATCATTCTTGAATGGTTTGGGCGAACAGTCTGAAGTCCGCTTTTTCCAGAGTTCACCAGTGCTGCTTGGTCAGCATATTTCCATCGATTCTATTATCGAGTCGACAACAGGTGCATTTAGTCGAACCATGACATTCGAGGTTAGCTACAACATTGAAGGCACCTCCATCCGTTGTGATCTACTGTTTATGTTTGTTGATGAGTCACTGCCGTTGCTGGATAACAAACTCTCGTACCTAATGGAGGATTTCTAATGCTGAACTTACCTGCAGAATTTGAACAATTCCATTGGATGGTCGACATGGTTCAAAATGTCGACATGGGCTTAGTTGTTATCGATAAAGATTACAACGTTCAAGTGTGGAATGGTTTTATGACTCACCACAGCGGTTTGCAATCTCACGAGGCAATTGGTCGTTCGATCTTTGATATCTTCCCTGAGATCCCGCAAGAGTGGTTCAAACTGAAAACTAAACCTGTTTACGATTTGGGGTGTCGAAGCTTCATCACGTGGCGTCAGCGTCCATATCTGTTCCGTTGCCGCAACGTTCGACCAGTGACGCAACAAGCAGAGTTCATGTACCAAAACGTGACGCTAAACCCAATGCGAACCCCAACAGGGAAAATCAACTCGCTGTTCTTGTCGATTCAAGATGCAACTGCCGAAGCCTTGATGTCGCAGCAGCAAAAATAAAGCTTGAGAAAATAAACACAGTAAAAGCCGAGGTTCGCCTCGGCTTTTTCGTATACTTAAATCGTGTCTTCTAAAACGCAGAATATCAATATGGACTTTAATCTCGCCCTCAAGCTATACACCGCAGAGCAAGTCAGAAACGGAGAAATACTCGCCGCTCAAATGGCAGGCGTCTCAATGTACAGCCTAATGCAGCGCGCAGGAATGGCGGTATACGAACGATTTCTTCATCTTTACCCAAGGGCACGAACCGTGCTAGTGGTCTGCGGCAAGGGCAATAATGGTGGCGACGGATACGTGTTTGCCACGCTTGCTAAACAGGCACAGTTGAATGTTCGTGTCTTCCAGCTAGGTGACACCACATCACTGAAAGGGGATGCGTTGCGAGCGTTTGAAGATTGGCAATCTGTGGATGGCGAGGATAGCTCTTGGGATGATTGGCATACTGCACTTTTAGAGGCGGATGTGATCATTGATGCCATGCTTGGTACAGGGCTTTCTGGTGAAGTAAGGCATGAGTATCGCCGCTACATTGATCAAGTTAATCAAATCCATTGCCCAGTCATCTCAATAGATATTCCTTCGGGGTTAAGTGCAGACACAGGTTCCGTGCTCGGAGATGCCATACAAGCGGATCATACGGTGACCTTTATTGGTGTGAAGCAAGGCTTATGCACAGGGCAGGCGAGAGACTACGTTGGTGAGCTGCATTTTTCTGGTTTGGGTGTAAACGTTGAGTTTGAGTCGATTGAAGAAGAAAGTGCGTTGGGTATCGACCATCAAATCATCAAAAGGCTACTACCAAAAAGAAAAGCCACAGCCCACAAAGGGAATAATGGTAAGCTCTTATGTATAGGCGGTAATCAAGGCATGTCTGGCGCCATTCGTTTGTGCGCCTCAGCCGCAGTAAGAACAGGAGCAGGGCTTACGGCAGCTCTGACACACCCGAGCTCTTTATTGCCTTTGCAAGTCGGCTCTCCAGAGGTCATGAGTCAGGGTATCACGCTTGATGAGCTAAAAGAGCAGGATAACGAACTGATTAAACGGACACGTTGGGCGGATGTTTTGGCTTTCGGTCCTGGTTTCGGTGAGGATGAATGGGCACACCAAGCCTATCAATACTTATCTCAGCAGCACAAATTGAAAGTCGTTGATGCTGATGGACTCAATATTCTTGCGATGCTGAATCAGCGTAATGACGTCGTGGTTTTACGAGATGAGCAACGCGTTATGACGCCACATCCAGGAGAGGCCGCACGTTTACTTAATGTCTCTATAAAGGACATAGAGCAAGATCGCTTTGCCGCAGCAAGACAACTTCATGAACGTTATGGTGGTGTTGTTGTGCTTAAAGGGGCAGGTACGCTTATCTATGATGGTGTGAGAATGTACGTTTGTCTCGCCGGAAATCCGGGAATGGCCAGTGGCGGTATGGGGGATGTGTTATCCGGTGTCATTGCCGCACTGCTTGCCAAAGGGTTACCTATTGCTGTTGCTGCACGTTTGGGAGTCATGCTCCATAGTCACGCTGCGGACATTAATGTTCAACAAAAAGGCGAAATTGGGTTACTAGCAAGTGATGTTATTGAATCACTTCGATGCGCTATAAACGTCACAGAGAGCTAGTTCGCGCTTGATACACTCAAAAAAGTGGCAGAAAAGTGATGTGGAGCGTGAAAAAAATTAGAAAATTATTCTTGTATAAACCGACTAATAAGTATCGTTTGGTGTAATTTTGAGCGTTTATGAGAGGTTGAACAGTAAAATTGCCATTGTTTAACGCAAAGGTTTGCGCAAAGGATTAAATAAAGGATGGTTTTAACTGTTTGATATTGTTAATAAAGTTATGGTTTTGGAGAGCGGTGAGGTGTTTTTGATATGCGATTTCCAAGATGGTATCACAAAAAAAAATCAAATATCAGACTTGTAGGAAATAAATCACGACCTATAATGCTGAAAACCGGAGCGTCTGCCAACGCTCCGGTTTTTTTGTGTCCGAAGAACAGTGAACTCGTCTGCCAACGACTTCACTACGCACTCTGAGATGACACATATACTTATGAATCAAGGAATTACACAATGCGTATCGAACAAGAACTTAAGTTAGGTTTCAAAGATGTACTGTTTCGCCCGAAACGTTCAACCCTTAAGAGCCGTTCTCAAGTAAATTTAACCCGTGATTTTACATTCAAGCACAGTGGCCGTCAATGGTCTGGTGTACCTGTAATTGCGGCGAACATGGATTCGGTTGGTAGCTTCGCAATGGCGAAGGCACTAGCAGAGCATGGTGTAATGACCGCTGTTCACAAACACTACACAGTAGAAGACTGGGCAGAGTTTGCGAAAACAGCTGACAAAACAACGCTAAACAACGTAATGGTGTCTACTGGTACGTCTGATGCAGACTTCCAAAAAACCAAAGATATCATGGCGATCTCTGATGAGTTTATCTTCATCTGTATCGATATCGCGAACGGTTACTCAGAGCACCTAGTCGAGTACGTACAACGCGTACGTGCTGCATTCCCAGACAAAGTTATCTCTGCAGGTAACGTAGTAACTGGCGACATGTGTGAAGAGCTAATCCTAGCGGGCGCAGACATCGTGAAAGTGGGTATCGGCCCAGGTTCTGTATGTACTACACGTGTTAAAACAGGTGTAGGTTACCCACAACTTTCTGCAATCATCGAGTGTGGTGACGCTGCACACGGCCTTGGCGGCATGATCATCGGTGACGGTGGCTGTTCATGTGCGGGTGACGTTGCAAAAGCATTCGGCGGCGGCGCTGACTTCGTAATGCTAGGCGGTATGCTAGCAGGTCACGAAGAGTCAGGCGGTGAAGTGATCGAAAAAGACGGCAAGAAGTTCATGAAATTCTATGGCATGTCTTCTAAGAGCGCGATGGACAAGCACTCTGGTGGTGTTGCTGGCTACCGTGCAGCAGAAGGTAAAACCGTACTTCTACCATTCCGTGGCAGCGTTCACGGTACTATCCAAGACATCCTTGGCGGTGTTCGCTCAACATGTACCTACGTCGGTGCAGCAAAGCTTAAAGAGCTAACTAAGCGTACTACGTTCATCCGCGTACAAGAGCAAGAAAACAACGTATTCGGTAAAGAGTAAGCTTTTGCTCGAATAGAAATAGATAGATTAAGAGCCGCTATTTAGCGGCTCTTTTTTTGCTGGAACCCAATTTATGAAGTTGGTTGGCTAACAGTTGCGTCTTTTTACTTAAATCCTCTCGTGATGCTATCTCAACGTTATTTCTGTCTCTTAATATAGCTTTCTAATTTACTGAGAATTAAGGACACATATGGCCAATCGAGCGTATTTGAATTTAGCACAGCTAGCGGGTGAAAATGAACGAGAGTACGAATGGGGTATGGCTTGCGAATTATGGTTACAAGCTGCTTCAAAAGCTCCAGAGAATAGTACAGATAAATACTGGGCATTATTGCGTTCTGATTTTTGTCGATGTCGAGGCAGAGAGCATGGAGTGCTCTTCGTTTCAGAAACTCCTTATTAGTGGGATGAAACAAGAGCTGCCTTACGAGGTTTGAGTAGACTCCATTATTTGCAGAAAGGTTAAAGGTCACTCGTTTCTAATGTACTAATGGGTTAACAAGTTAGTCGGAGCTATATGTCAGGTGTTCTCTACGTTGTGTAAGAAAATTCTGATAGTAATAAAGTTATATTTCTAAATTAGATAAAATTAAATAACCTCATCTTATAGTTAGCTGCATTGTTTAATAGAGAATGCCGATAGAAGCATCCAAAGATTTGTAATGCATACACAACTAGAATGTTCGGCTTTGCTTATGGACATTGTGAGTTTGATAAGGAGGGGAAGCCATATGACTTATTGTTTTAAAGATGAGTTGAGTCGGTGGGTCGATGCTCGAGATATTTCTCGGAAGGACCTTATTGCGCTGTTACAAAATAACTACTATGAGGAGTTTAAAGGCCTTGATTCTATTACCTTGAGCCGGTGGTTCACAGGTAAAAGTATCCCGCCAATATATAAACAGTTCTATATTGCTAAGTGTTTGGATATTGATTTGATAGACGTCGTGCTACGAATGGATCTATCAAAAGTTCGCTACTCTAACAAACACGATCTTGTCATCAGCACTTTAGTTCGATCACTGGATTTCTCTATCTCTAACCTCTCTTATCGTAAGGTTTCGGGACTCCCTAAAAGCGAAATCAAAAGTCTGACGATAAATGAATATTCCGATATGTTCAAAGAGTTTAACCATAACATTTCACCGCTAAAAAGGTTCTATCAAGACCTCCAAGAGAAAGCGAGTGATGTCAAGTATCAATGTGTTTTGATTAAAAATGACCAAGATGCAACGGTGGGTCATTGGTACGGTATGATGAATATAGAAGGCATTAATGGCCTCCCTTCCTTTATTAGTATGTCTCAGGAAGAGGCGGAAAAAAGCTGTCTGATTGGTGTGGGGTACTTTACAAGTTCGGCTCACTATTTTGAGTTGATTGTCCAGGCTCTCTGCTATTACTTAATTCGTTATTCAAGTAAGAAAGATTATGCTTACTTTTTTATTGTTGATTTCCAACCGTTGGTCGCTTTCAGTAAGCTGGTCTTCAATGCCGAAGAGGTAAAATACTACCCACCAAAAGAGAAGGGGAGCATGGGCGTTTACCTACTCAGACATAACATAATAAAGTCAATTTCTAACCCTGTTCTATTGAAAAAAGTGAAAGAAAAACTAGAGTGTCTAGCGAATTGTGATCCTGAATGTAACTTGTGTAATCTACGGGATTTTAAGAAGGTTAACTCTCTCGATTTAACTAGAATACCTATCGTAGATATGGTTGAAACAAGAAGTCATGTTTAGATGACATCGAATTAAGAGCCGACAACAGCGGCTCTTAATTTATTAATCAATGCGGGAAAGTAACTCTTCATCGGTGAGATAACGATGACCTTGGCCAAGCCCTGATATCTTTTTAAACATCAGCACTCCGTGCACTCCAACGGAAAGATCTTTTTCACTAACGCATGTCCCACCGACGAACACATAACGGCCTTCGCAACCTGCGTCATGGTTCGGATTGGATATCGGCGTTGATACCTCGGCGCTGACACCGTCTACGATACACGCGACTTTACCTTTTACGACACCGATTACACGTTTTACCCGATGCGCTTTTTCCCCGCACTTCCATGCTTGGCGTGTTCCCCATTCATAACCATGTTTTTCTTTGCCTTTCTGAATATGAACAATGAGGTTCAAGTTTCTGTCCGCTGAATCAATGGCAGCTTGTACGACTTTTTGTGATGGCATAGTTCTAACAACAGATAAAGGTGCATCACAGTTTAGGTATTTAATAGGATTTGCTGCGCCTTGAGGGAAGTATGAAGAAATGGCTTTGTAGCGAAGCTGTTCTCGAACGGCGTCACTCGCTAACTCACCAATAAAACCCCAACGTTCTTTTCCTTCGATATCGACAGGATACCAAGACTGAATTTTGTAAACTTCGCGAGTTAAACCACGATAGGTAGCGACTGCGTAAGTTGCTCTATCACGCTTGCTGCCAATGACCCAAGCTTCTCGGGTTGCGTCATAAAGTTCTTCTTGCGTAATTTCGCGATAGTACTTTCTATTGATGTTTATCAGTACGATCGGTAACGAAGTGTCTAGTGGTTCAGCACTATACATAGCGATAATCTCATCAGTCGTTTTGATGCCAAAATCGCTAGAGTAATGACCTCCCTGTGAGTTAGACAGGTTGGTTAAGCCTATAAAATCGATTAATGCTGCTTCGACTTCAAATGCGGCAACTTCTTCTAATCCATGCCTCAACACATAATGCTCTACTTTATAACCTGCACTTAAAATGCTTCGTATAGTGTCAAGCTTGTCGCTTGAGCTTTCACTTTCTAATGCACATTCTGCATGGTTAAAAATTCGATTACCTTTGCCTTTACCAACGTAGAACACCTTGCCGTCACGCGGGTCTCGTAAGAAGTAGACATAATATTTCAGTTGTTCAATGACAGATTGAGAAAACATAACGGGGATTATCCGCACAATAGGTTAATAAGAGTGGTCATGCATATTTAAATGGCGACGGAATCTATCACGAAAACTTACTTAAGTCTTGAATGATTTGACTGTCGTGAAATGGCAATTCTAATTCCGGGTCACTCGATATGATGCACCTGTATTGAGACAACTGACTCGGAGATAGAAACCATGAGTATCGTAATTAAAAATGCAAACGTGTTTAACGGTGTGGATGAGCAACTTCTGAAGAACGTGGACCTTCTGATTGAAAACAACTTAATCACACAAATCGGGAAAGTGGATGACTCGAAGGCTGAGCAAATCATCGATGCTGAGGGCAAGACGGTGATGCCAGGTCTGATTGATGCGCACGTACACATCACGCTTTCAGCTGGCTTTAATGAACTGGATGGCATGACTCGCGAAGAGATTGCGATTCGTTCCGCGAGAATTTCAGAAGAAATGTTGATGCGTGGTTTTACTACCATCCGTGATGTTGCTGGCAATACATTAGGTTTGAAGAACAGCATCGATAAAGGTTATGCCAAAGGTCCAAGAATTTTGCCATGTATGGCGGCGATCTCGCAAACTTGTGGTCACTCAGACTACCGTCAAAACCAAGCGCAAGAACGTCTAACGAACGGTCATGAAGACTCCCCATTAATGAAGACGGGCGCATTTAAAGTCGCGGATGGCCGTGCAGAAGTGTTGAAAGCGGTTAGAGAGCAGTTGTTTATGGGCGCATCTCAGATCAAAGTGATGGCGGGGGGCGGTGCATCTTCGACATTTGACCCTTTGGACACGCTGCAATACACGTTAGATGAGATGAAAGCGGCGGTAGAAGCGGCAAGCGACTATGGTACCTATGTGGCGGCTCATATTCACACAGCTCCAGCCATGAAACGAGCAGCAGAAGCGGGCGTCATGTCCTTTGAGCACGCTACTATTATGGACGATGAAATCGCCCAAATTGTAAAAGAGAAAGGCATCTGGCTGGTTCCTTCATACTTCACGTCATCATTGATTGCAGAACGTAAGATCCCGTTGCCAAACGAAGAGACTTACCGTAAGACAGAACGCGTTGGTAAGGCAATGTTTAAGTCTGCTGAGCTTATCAAGAAATACGATATTCAAAACCTAGCGTTTGGTACCGACTGTGTTGGTAAAGCAAACGTGCATGAAAGTCAGATGCAAGAGCTTGGTGCGATTGAAAAAACATTCGACACAATTACAGCGCTGCGCATGGCAACTTCAAACTGTGGTCGTCTATTTGAATTGTCGACTTACAAACACCCATATCAAGAGGGCAAATTAGGTCAAATTGTGGAAGGTGCGTATGCAGATTTACTTATCGTCGATGGTAATCCACTTGAGGGTGTCGATTGCGTGATGCAGGATGAAACCAAGAAAGTCATCATGAAAGACGGTGTAGTGTATAAGAACACACTATAGGCTAAATACCTCATTACTAAAGGCGCTCACTGAGCGCCTTTTTTGCGTCTAGGGATTAGAGTGGATATCACTTTTTAAAAACCTTATCGGCTAATCTATTGTTGGCTCCGTCCATTTGGATCTTACTGCCAAAATCTACTCGCGTTAAACCATCGTTGCTCTTTTAGACTCATTCGTATTGGCTATCGAGAGCGCCTTAATGGTCTTCTAGCATTGAGTTTAGTTGTGTTCTACCACGGTAGTGTAGAAGGTAGAACACCTTAAATTAAACGGTATAGGAGAATAAAGAGGCACAGATTTCATCTTTTTAGAGCGAAGTCGTTACGGGCTGGTTATTAGATGGCAGGCGTAAACAAAAAGATAGGGGAACGAGAAGGAGATACCCAGTATCTTAAGGTTACTTGGGTAAAGAATAGAAGTGTTGATTGAATGCAATACACGGCAAACAAAAAAACGCGCCTTAAATAAGGCGCGGTTCGGACTAAAAAGATTTTGGTGAAAGGGCTTACAGGTTTACTTCATCACATAGCGATAGGTTTTGATTACCAACCAGCTAAAGGCCTTGATTAGCGCCTTTACGGTTTTAAAAGCAGCTTTACCAACCGTTATCATCAATTCGCCAGCAACGGTAAGGCAGGTGTGTAAATCAGTTTGTTTGAACTCTGTGTAAGTCATTTGGTCTCTCATGTTTAAGTGGGGGGGACTCCTGTCGCTTAATGCATACCCTGTAGCGATATAGTAGGAATAAGAGGGGATAAGGACTTACCATTTAGCGCCATCTTTAGTGTAAAGATAGCGAAATGATATTGATTGGGTTGGTCACTGATAGCTAGATTGAATCTGTGATGAGTGGGTTATAGATACAAAAAAACCACCACTAAACAGTGATGGCTTTGTAGTATTTTGGTGTTACTAGTATTTCACAAACAACATTTTTCTTAGGCTGTTGCAACGAGATTTATCCAACGGGTCACCTAGGTAATCTCCGTCTTCTGCAGCTTTCTTCATTACCAGCGCTCTTGCGCGGTCACCACTATCCAGATCTTGATACTCTTCCAAGGTTTTCAGCTTGAGCAAGCGATATTTTGATTTGTCTTTGCTAGATGCAATGTGATCGTAACAGTAACTCATTGCACCTGCGTTCGCACCAATCTTGCTAGCGTCTGTAATCGCGTATGCGTTAAAGCCAATCGTGCTCGTCAATAAAATTAAAAGGGCATTGCGTGCTTTCATTTCTCTTTCCTAATTCAAACAAGTTGATAAGTAAGATAAAGGGGAATGACTTTCAAAAATTGCCATTAAACGACATTGGCTCAGACAAATTACAATCCTAGTTTTGTCAGAGCGGTGTCAGTCTTGAGCCCATGGCGCGAATTGGTAAATCTCAACTGTTTGAATTTATTAACCTTAGCGTGATTCGATGATCTGGAGTGCTTGAATGAACGCCAAAAAATTTAGTAATGACACCAAGCGAAAGCTAATTTCCCTTATCTATTTGGCGATCATGGTTGCATGGGGTATCTATACCTTAACTCACGATTACAATTGGCAAGCGTTGTTATTGTTCTTAATGGGACTGTTATTGGTAATGCGAAATTACCATTTAGAAAACAAGCACCTAGATTCAAAAATTGCAGGGATTGCCGCACACTCCGTCACCGGAATCGTTATTCTTAACAAGAACTTATGCATCGACTTTTCGAATAGAAACTTTTCTAAGTTAATCGGATATACGAGTGAGCAGTTAAAATCTCAGTCCATAGAGCGTTATGACCTGAATGGTTTTAAAGAAGCACTTTTGGCTTTGGAAACACAGGAATACTGGAAGGGTGAGATTAAAGTGACAAACCGCTTTGGTGATCACCTCACTCTGGATACTCAAATTACGCACTATCAGTTAGGGCTTGCCCTTGCGGACCGCTATGTCATCAGTTTCCGTGACATAAGCCATCGCGTGCGCTTGGAGCGTGAGTTAAAACAACTTGCAGAAAAAGACCCACTCACTAGTTGTTGGAACCGTCGTCGTTTTGATACGGAACTTAAACGGTTTGCAAATATCGCGGATCGTTACGGTGTATCCAATGCAACACTCGCGATTATCGATATCGATCATTTCAAACAAATCAATGATAGACATGGTCACGATGTTGGTGATGAAGTGCTTAAAGACCTCGGTGAGTTAATGAAATCAGAAAGCCGTGAAACCGATATAGTCGCCCGAGTTGGTGGGGAAGAGTTTGCCATCATCATGCCCGAAACCAATATTCAAAATGCGTTTGAAGCAATCCATCGACTGAGAGAAATCATTCAAGAGCGAAGTGCTCATAGCATTACGGTCAGTACCGGGCTTGCTACGATCAGTCGTTCAGTGGAGCAAAGCTACAGATTTGCAGATAGAGCTCTATATCGAGCTAAAGATCAGGGACGAAACTGCGTTTGCTGCTTAGAAGATCTTGAGGAGCAAAAGGTGATGACTTGTCATTGTGAATAACAACGCTTCCATTTTATTGAGTCGATTTGAGAGTTGCGAGCCTTAAACGAACAACCAACTTGGTGTTAGAGCCACATTCATTACTCAATTGACAACTCTAAAAATAAAACGTACTAAAATTATTTGAGTTCATTGTATTTGTCTTTATTTGTACTTTTGATGCGCACGAATTGTTCATGAGTTGGTATCTCTATAACTTGCATTAAAAGTAGGTTAATTCATGATTTTTATGGTTTTTGTTTTTCTGTTTTTACGTGTTAAATCTTCGTAAACTCTATCTTTTCTCAAGTTTTAGTAATGATTGCAGTCGAAATGATTCGGCTGTTTCTGTTGTTTTTTCTAGATAATTAGTTTGAGTTCGAACTAAATTTAAGGCATTTTATATTTAACTAACCGTTCAATTAAAAATAACAAGGATGCAAAATGCCCAAGGTTGGGATGCCTGAAATCAGAAAACCGCAGCTGGTCAAAGCAACGATGTCGGTTATCGACAGAGTTGGTTTACATGCCGCGAGTATCTCGTTGATCAGCAAAGAAGCAGGAGTGTCAACGGGGATCATTAATCACTATTTTGGTGGTAAGCACGGTCTGTTAGAAGAGACCATGCGTGAGATCCTGCGCCAGCTTTCTGCCACCATCAAAGAGAACCTAAGCCAACTACCGGCTGATGCGCATCATCAACGTATTAATGCCATCATCGACGGCAACTTTGTGGGTTTCCAAGCCGAGAACCAAGTGGCAAAAACTTGGTTGGCATTCTGGTCGTACTCCATGCATGACGCACAGCTCAAACGTCTGCAACGAGTGAATGAACGACGTCTACTTTCTCACCTAAAAAAAGAATTAAAAGCTTTGCTGGATCAAGACCAAGCAGAGCTCGTAGCGCATGGTATTGCGTCACTGATTGATGGCATTTGGCTGCGCGGAACGCTCAACCCGCAAGGCATCAATGCCGAGAAAGCACGAGTCATCATCAACGACTATCTCGATAAACAACTCACGTTCTACTCAAAACAAAAATAAAGAGTCAAACCTTCAAATGGATATGAAAGCACACTACATCGATGGTGCCATGCACCTAGGATGCTCAGAAGAACACTTCACCACATACAATCCCGCCAATGGTGAACCGCTTGCGAATGTGAAGCAGGCTAACCAGCAAGATATGCAAGCGGCAATTGAATCTGCCAAGCGCGGTTTTGCGATTTGGTCTGCCATGACGGCGACAGAACGAAGCCGCATTTTGCTTAAAGCGGTGGCGATACTTCGTGAAAGAAACGACGAATTAGCGGCACTAGAAGTGGCGGATACGGGCAAGCCAATCCAAGAAGCGAATTGCGTAGACATTGCAACGGGCGCTGATGTGATCGAGTACTACGCAGGTCTTGCGCCTAGCATGCATGGCGAACAGCAACCGCTGAATGAATCGCAGTTTTTCTACACTCGCCGTGAGCCTTTGGGAATTTGTGCAGGTATTGGTGCGTGGAATTACCCAATTCAAATCGCGATGTGGAAGTCTGCCCCTGCGCTTGCTGCGGGTAATGCGATGATCTTTAAGCCATCAGAAGAAACTCCATTAACTGCACTCAAACTGGCAGAAATCTACAGCGAAGCGGGGTTGCCAGATGGCGTGTTCAACGTTATTCAAGGTGATTACCGAGTAGGGCAAATGCTCACCGCACATCCAGATATCGCTAAAGTCTCTTTCACGGGGGAATCTGGTACGGGCAAAGTCGTGATGGGTGACAGTGCTGCGACGTTAAAGCAAGTCACAATGGAGCTTGGCGGTAAATCACCAATGATCATTTTTGATGATGCCAAGCTAGACGACGCGGTTTCTGCTGCAATGGTCGCGAACTTCTACACCCAAGGTGAGGTTTGTACGCACGGTACTCGCGTGTTCGTTCATGAAGCTATTTATGATGAGTTTGTTGCTCAACTAAAAACTCGTACTGAGTTGCTGGTGGTTGGCGATCCGCTTGACGAGCAAACCCAAATTGGCGCATTAATTTCCAAAGAGCACGAATCAAAAGTTCTTTCCGCAATTGAACAAGCGAAAGCAAGCAAAGCAACGTTGCTGACTGGTGGTTACAAAGTCACAGACAATGGTTTGGCGAGCGGTAACTTTGTTGTGCCAACGGTTTTCATTGATTGTGAAGACGATATGCCCCATGTGCAGCAAGAGATCTTTGGTCCCGTAATGTCAGTGCTTAAGTTCAGTGATGAAGACGAAGTGATTGCACGCGCTAACAGCACCGATTACGGACTTGCAGCTGGCGTGTTCACGCAAAACTTATCTCGTGCCCACCGCGTCATTCATCAAATCCAAGCAGGTATTTGTTGGATTAACACCTGGGGTGATTCTCCAGCTGAAATGCCCGTTGGCGGTTACAAACTGTCTGGCATTGGACGTGAAAACGGTGTTGAAACCCTCAAGCATTACACCCAAACCAAGAGCGTGTTAGTGCATTTGGGTGATTTCGATAGCCCTTACGCCTAATCAGTCAGGAGGATTTGTAATGCAACAACACTACGATTACATCGTCGTCGGTGCTGGTTCGGCAGGCTGTGTCTTGGCGGATCGCCTGAGTGAAAGCGGTCAACACCAAGTATTGCTGCTGGAAGCGGGTGGCTCAGACAAGAGCATCTTCATCCAAATGCCAACGGCACTGTCTTACCCAATGAACACCGAAAAGTACGCATGGCAGTTTGAAACTGTTGCGGAAGAGGGGTTGGACGGACGACAACTGCATTGCCCACGCGGCAAAGTTTTGGGCGGTAGCTCTTCGATCAACGGCATGGTTTATGTTCGTGGTCATGCTTGTGACTTTGACGAATGGGAAGCAGAAGGCGCAAAAGGCTGGAACTACCAAGCGTGTCTGCCGTACTTCCGTAAAGCGGAAACATGGACAGGCGGCGCAGACGAATACCGTGGTGACAGCGGTCCGGTAGGTACTTGTAACGGCAACGATATGAAGCTGAATCCACTTTACCAAGCGTTTATTGAAGCGGGTAAAGATGCAGGCTATCCAGAAACGCAAGACTACAACGGTTATCAGCAAGAGGGCTTCGGTCCGATGCACATGACGGTAGACAAAGGTGTGCGCGCTTCTACTTCTAATGCTTACTTAAGCCGTGCAAAAAAGCGCAGTAATTTCACCCTAATGAAAGGCGTAACCGCTCATCGCATTTTGCTTGAAGGCAAGAAAGCGGTCGGCATTGAGTTCGAGCAATCCGGCAAAATCAAACAGTGCTTTGCCAACAAAGAGGTTGTGTCGAGCGCAGGTTCTATCGGCTCGGTACAACTGCTGCAACTTTCGGGTATTGGTCCTAAGACTGTGCTTGAAAAAGCGGGCATTGAAGTGAAACACGCACTAGAAGGCGTGGGTAAGAACCTTCAAGATCACCTCGAAGTATACTTCCAGTATCACTGTAAACAGCCGATCACGCTTAACAGCAAGCTAGGTTTGATCAGCAAAGGTTTGATTGGTACGGAGTGGATTTTGACGCGCAAAGGTCTGGGCGCAACCAACCACTTTGAATCGTGCGCGTTCATCCGTTCTCGTGAAGGATTGAAATCGCCAAACATTCAATATCACTTTCTACCAGCGGCAATGCGCTATGACGGACGCGCGGCATTTGATGGTCACGGCTTCCAAGTGCATGTTGGTCCAAACAAGCCAGAGAGTCGCGGCAGTGTCGAAGTGGTTTCTGCCAACCCAAATGACAAGCCAAAAATCGAGTTCAACTACATCTCGACGGAACAAGATAAGCAGGATTGGCGAGACTGTATTCGTCTAACGCGTGAAATCCTCAATCAACCTGCAATGGATGCGTTCCGTGGCGAAGAGATCCAGCCCGGTCTTAACATAACACGCGACGAAGCGATTGATGAATGGGTGAAGCAAAATGTAGAAAGTGCTTACCACCCATCGTGTAGCTGCAAAATGGGTGCAGACGATGACCCAATGGCAGTTCTGAATGAAGCCTGCCAAGTGCGCGGCATTGAAGGCTTGCGCGTAGTGGATTCATCCATCTTCCCAACCATTCCGAATGGCAACTTAAACGCCCCAACCATCATGGTTGCAGAGCGTGCCGCGGACATGATCTTAGGAAACGTACTCGAAGAATCGAATAACACACCGGTTTGGATTGCTCCGAACTGGCAAGAGACGCAAAGAATGCGTCCGCCGAAAAGAGACTTAAGCTCAATCTCATAAAGTCAGTAATCATTACAAGGAATTTAAACATGTCTACGATGACAAAAATCTTTTCATCTATCGCGCTGAGTGCAATGGCGACAGGTGCTTACGCTAACCAATGTGAAACCGTTCGATTTGCCGATGTCGGCTGGACAGACATTACTGCAACTACTGCTGTTACCTCTGAACTGCTAAAAGGCTTGGGCTACAAAACCAAGACCGATCTTCTGTCTGTACCTGTGACGTACTCTTCAATGGCAAACGGCGACATTGACGTGTTCCTAGGTAACTGGATGCCAACCATGGAAGGCGATATCGCCAAATACCGTGAAGCAGGCACAGTGGAAACCGTTCGCGCAAACCTAGAAGGCGCAAAATACACACTAGCTGTACCAAAGTACGTATATGACGCAGGCGTGAAAAGCTTTGCTGACTTGGCAAAACATGCCGACAAATTCAAAGACCGCATCTACGGCATTGAGCCGGGTAACGATGGCAATCGCCTTATCCAAGATATGATCGACAGCGATGCATTCGGCTTGAAAGACTTCAGCCTCGTGGAATCAAGCGAAGCGGGCATGGTGTCTCAAGTGTCTCGTGCTGTGCGTCGTAACCAATGGATCGTTTACCTAGGTTGGGCACCACACCCAATGAACAGCAATGTTGAGATGGAATACCTATCTGGCGGTGACGACTTCTTTGGACCTAACTACGGCGGTGCAAATGTTTACACCAACGTGCGCCAAGACTACCTATCTGAGTGTCAAAACGTGGGTCAACTGCTTAAGAATCTAGAGTTCAGTCTAGAGATGGAAAACCAGTTGATGGAAGCGATTCTAAACCAAAAACAAAAGCCAGCGAAAGCGGCACAAGAATGGTTGAATGCTAACCCACAACAATTTGAAGCGTGGCTAGAAGGCGTGAAGACGCTGGATGGTAAAGACGCAAAACAAGCGATTACTTCTTACCTAAAAACAAACGCTTAATCATTCCTCTCTTTAGGAAAAGGTGGGCAGCGACGCCCGCCTTTTAACACAAAGGTTTTATTGTGAATTTTATTACGGACAACAAACTTCCGTTGGGCGAATGGATGGAAACAGGCGTGGATTGGTTAACCATGAACGCGTCGGGTTTCTTTGATGCTATCTCTATTTTTCTCGAAACCATCATTCTATTCGTGGTGGATATTTTCAAATGGATGCCACCGGCAGCACCAATCATCATGACCGCAGCGATTGCGTGGTTCCTACACCGCAGCATTCCTTTAGTCGTGTTTATCGTGCTGGCGCTGCTGACTATCCTTAACCTCGGCTACTGGCAAGAAATGCTGGAAACCTTTGTTCTCGTCTTCGCTGCGACAACGATTTCCGTATTAATTGGCGTGCCGCTGGGCATCATGGCGGCGCATCGCCCGTGGTTGTATACCTTATTGCGCCCGATACTCGATTTAATGCAGACCGTACCAACGTTTGTGTATCTGATCCCAACATTGGTTCTGTTTGGTTTAGGCATCGTTCCGGGGCTGATTTCCACCATTATCTTTGCTATCGCCGCGCCAATTCGTCTGACTTACCTTGGCATCACCAAAGTGCCAGAAGAGTTGATTGAAGCGGGTAAAGCCTTTGGTGCAAGCCGCATGAAATTGCTATTCAAAGTCGAACTCCCGGCGGCTCTGCCAAGTATTATGGCGGGTATTACCCAGTGCATTATGTTGTCGCTTTCTATGGTGGTGATTGCTGCTCTAGTCGGTGCCGATGGTCTGGGTAAACCAGTCGTACGAGCACTGAACACCGTGAACATTTCTCAAGGCTTTGAAGCGGGTTTAGCGATTGTGTTAGTCGCGATTATTCTCGACCGTTTGTGCAAAGCACCAAACCAAAAGGAGGCATAACATGGATGCAATTACGATTGAAAACCTCGACGTTGTGTTTGGTCAGCACCAAGAGCAAGCATTGGCGTTACTCGACCAAGGCAAGTCTCGCCAAGAGATCATTGATGAAACCGGACAAGTGGTTGGTGTTGATAAGGTCTCAATGAGCATCAAACAAGGTGAGATCTGTGTATTGATGGGGCTTTCCGGTTCGGGTAAATCCAGCCTCCTTCGTGCCGTTAATGGTTTGAATGAGATCTCTCGTGGTTCACTCAAAATCAAAGATGGCGACGACATGGTAGAGCTTGCCAACTGTGACGAACAAACTCTACGTAACCTGCGTACTCATCGCGTGTCGATGGTGTTCCAAAAGTTTGCGCTTATGCCGTGGTTAACGGTATTGGATAACGTGGCGTTTGGTCTTGAGATGCAGGGCATTGGCAAAGCGGAACGTCGTGAAAAAGCGCGTGAACAACTTGAAATGGTTGGGCTGAGCGAGTGGGAGAGTAAGTTCCCGCATGAGCTTTCTGGCGGCATGCAGCAACGCGTTGGCTTGGCTCGCGCCTTTGCTATGGATACCGACATCTTACTAATGGATGAACCGTTCTCTGCGCTCGATCCTCTGATTCGCGCTCAGCTTCAAGATGAATTGATTCAACTGCAAGAGAAGCTCAACAAGACGATTTTGTTTGTGAGCCACGACTTAGATGAAGCGCTGAAAATCGGTAATAACATTGCCATTATGGAGTCGGGCAAACTGATTCAACACGGCAAGCCTGAACAAATCATCCTTGCTCCAGAAAACGAGTATGTGGCGGACTTTGTGGCTCACACTAATCCGCTCAACGTGTTGAAAGGTCGTTCATTGATGCAAGCTAGTGCCGAGCTTAAGCAGCAGAATGACCGCGTGTTGGTGTGTGCAGATAAACAGATTTGGGTCGAGCAAGAGCCGAAAGGCTTAACGCTGGTGGATTCCGATAAGTCATTGGTGAATTGGGAAAGCGATTCAACCACACTCGACGACATCGGCGAAAGCACAGTCGTTCAAGCTAATCCAGATATCAGCATGCGTGAGGCGATTGAACTGAAGCAACGCAGTAATCAACCTATCTTGCTAGTAGAAGAGAACAAGTTAGTGGGCGTGCTGAGTGACAATGAATTGTATGACGCGCTGCTTGGCAACTTTAAGTCCAAGCAAGTAGCTTAGTTGGCTTTTAGCTCAAAACGTTTGTTGAGTCCCCCTCTGCAAAATAAAAAAGAGCCGTACCCTTAGACTGAGAAACTAAGAAGTACGGCTCTTTCAATTTGAACAATGATTTAGATAGCTAGGCTCTAGGCTAGGAACCATGGAGCTAGGAGACGATACTCATTAAAGAGTAGTAATCACGTCATCCATGTGTAGACGCGCTTTAGGTAGACCGTGGTTGTAGTCTTCGCCGTCTTTGTGATAGCCGATTGCTAGTGCAACTTCACATACGTGACCATCTAGTTCTGCTTTGAACTCTTCGCCGATCAGTGTTGGGTCTACACCTTCCATTGGAGTTGAGTCGATACCTAGACGCGCTAGTGTGTGCATTAGGTTACCAAGAGCGATGTAAACTTGCGCTTTCGTCCAGCCACCGTTGTAGCCGTTCTCATCTGTGTTTGCCTCAGCAAATGCGTAAGCACCCATGAAAGTGTCGTACATCTCGGCTGGTAGGTGGCCAGAAGTTACTTCAGCATCAACACGCTTCGCAAATTTCTCTTTAGTGAATTTTGGATCGTACGCTAGCAGAATAGTGTGAGACGCTGCTTTAGCGTGCGGTTGGTTGAACTGGTGCATGTTAGCAAACGTGTCGTGGAAACGCTGTTTCGCTTCGTCGCTCTCAATTACGATGAATTTCCAAGGCTGAGAGTTGATAGAAGACGCAGATAGGCGAATCGCTTCTTTGATGATTGCCATATCTTCTTGAGAGATGCGTTTCTCTTCGTCGTATTTTTTCGCTGTGTAACGGTTGTTTAGGTCTGTAATGATTTGATGAGACACGTTTATATCCTCTTAATATTATTAGACAAATGAGGATGCGCTTAGCATCGGTAACCATGCGTACCTCGAAAGTGAGTCCATCATATCGACTTTTCTCGAAATGATAATACGCGTTTCGTTTAAATCACTTTCTATTTTTTATTGAAAATCAAAAGGGGCCTCGAGCGAAGGTGGTCCTTTTTGCATCATGATCCTTTCATAGCCAGCCTTTATTCCACAGAATTTGTGAGAATATTAAATTGAGCTCATACTTTAATTGGTTGGTTCGAGGAGAAGAAGAATGAACGTAATCGAAGTTTTTAACGACAGCTACGAACACTGCGTTATTCATGAGGACTTCTTTGATTTGTTCTACGAGAACTTTTGGTCGAAAGGCGAAAACTTCAGGCAAAAGTTCGATGGTGTAGACATGAAAAAGCAGATCCGAATGCTCAAAGGTTCAATCGTGTTTGTGATGATGGCGGATACCTCTGTTGACGCTCGTGACATGATGCGTAAATACGGTGATAAGCACGGACACAACAATATTGGCGTCACCCCTGAAGATATCGATGTTTGGTTTGAAAGCCTGTTAGAAACCGTCGCCCAATGTGATCCTGACTTTGATAAAAGGGCCGAGTACGCGTGGCGTCACTGCTTTGAAACAGGATTAACGATCATGAAGAAAGAGTGTACCGATGCGTAAGTTCAATCAGTGTTATAAGTATCCTTGAAATGGCTGAATACTAGTAAGGGTAAGGGCTAAGCCTGAGAAATTACAATGCTCAGTTTGATAGACTATGTAACGATTAAAGCTTACAGGATTTGGTATGCTTGAAACTCAGTGTCTTGTTTAAGAAGTATTCTATATGGGGCAGCCATGTCTTCTCACTGAATTACCCCCCCTACGAGAGCGTTGTTTAGATGCAGAGCGATACATCTGAAGCATCATAGCGTGCGCTGGCTCTTTATGCTTGCTTAGAGAAAAGTTTTCATGATCTCTAACGAAATGCACTAGTTCGCTAGAAAATATGTCCTGTATGGAGAGGAATTGTTTTGAGTCTCCTTTAAAACGTTCTTTCTTATAGTAAAAAGAATGATTTGTTCTTTGAGGTATAACCAGTATAAAAGTGTGGTTATATAATAAGCACCTGGCCTTATAGGAAAGTGCTTATCTATGGATGGCGATGATATTGAGAAGAAGCGCATAGCGACCAGTAGCGGCGGAGGTTATACCTCACTTGTTGAGAAGGAGGTTCGCCCTAAAACACAGACGCTTGGAGAAAGTCTCAAACAACTTGCTGAACGACAGCGTTTGGCTCGTAAAGAAGAACTAACCTACTCAAAAGAAGATGAAGCTCGTTGGGCTGCAAATCGAGAAAGAGTCATTGGCCGCCTAGAAAAAATTGAAGTGCCGAGTTTCGATCTTGATGAGACATTGGCGAACCCTGAATTGGATGCGGTTAATTCGGTTAAGCTTGACCCAGCCTCAATGCTTGCTGATGATATTGAGGCACTGGCTAAAGAGGGAAAAGAGTTCATCAATAAACCAACACTAGCGGGCGCGGCTTCCATGGCTGTTATCGCAATCCCTGGAAAGTTCTTAGATGATGCTGGTGGAAGGTTAGTTAAAGAAGCTTTTGAGAGAAACCCATTTAAAGAGATTAATGGTAGAAAAATTATCAATAGCGATTTAGCCGGAAAAGCAGTTAAAGCAGAAGGTGGTGAAGTGTTTTTCGACTTTGATGGTTTTCCTGACTTTACCCCATATGCTGAAAAAATTGTTCGTGTCGATGGCTTGACGGGTAATCGCGCTAAAGACGAAAAATTGGCAATGCAAGTGTTGGGCTTGAATGGCTACAACAAGAAAGATATGGTTTGGCATCATCATCAAGATGCCAAGTCAATGATGCTAGTTCCTAAGAATGTTCACTCGGTCGGTAAGGGTGGGGTTAGCCATACTGGTGGTAGTGCCATTATTAAACACAACAAAAGTAATCCAGAAAATATTCTGAATTACATGTCTCCACCGGAGAAAAAGTAATGAATATAATTGATTCCATTGGTAATGATATCCAAAAGCTACAAGCTTATGATGATTTAACGGAGAAAGAGCTTCTGCTTTCAAATTACCCTCATGTTGAA
Source organism: Vibrio sp. M260121 (assembly GCF_036533715.1). Lineage (NCBI taxonomy): Bacteria > Pseudomonadati > Pseudomonadota > Gammaproteobacteria > Vibrionales > Vibrionaceae > Vibrio > Vibrio sp. M260121. Next base: position 63,818 of record NZ_JATABF010000020.1, read on the forward strand.
GAGTCAACATGCGGAGGTGAAGTTCCTATGTCCGAGGTATTCGATATAGATGATATTGAAGATATTTACATGAGGTTTAAACCTTACTTAGACAACCCTGATATCTCCAATGAATCTGATATAGCTCCGGTTATTGAAGGGTTAGGGAATGCTTATGTATGTCTAGGTTTTGGCTCTGAAAATAAAGGTTTCGTTTACTATTTAGATTTTGATTTTGGGTGCTTCCTTTTGGACAAAAACCTAGATACTTTTTTGTCCAAATTAGCTTAGAGTGCAGCGAAAAGTCGTTCAACTATCGTGAAGAGGCGGTACGTTAGCCCCTTCATTTAATAGAGTAAGCTAGTTCAGGCTGTTCACTGCTCCCCAAGAGACAAATATGCGTCCCTTATACAGAATTGTAGGGGGGGAGATGCTGAAGAATACTTACTCATTACATTTGGTGCATCGATATGGTAATTGGTTATGTGCTGAACGTTCACTATAACGAATAGAAACCTGACCACATCTATAGAGGGAGCAGCAAACGGCTACTCCCTCTTTTTCCTTTTTCTACTTGCCTCTATAGCGACTGCTAGGTTTACTCTTTCCCTTCTTCCAACTCTCCCTGATTGTTCTTCACAGCCTTGGCGATATCGGAAACCGCTTCGACAAGGTTGATTGGCATCGGGAAGATGATGGTCGATGTCTTGTCTGTGGTGATCTCAGTGAGTGTCTGCATGTATCGAAGTTGCAACGCATTTGGTGCTTCGTTAAGCATTTCTGCCGCTTCTTTCAATTTGCTAGACGCTTCTAACTCACCGGTTGCGTGGATGATCTTCGCGCGACGGTTACGTTCTGCTTCGGCTTGGCGGGCAAGGGCGCGCACCATGCTGTCGTTAAGATCGACATGTTTCACTTCAACCGTTGCTATCTTGATTCCCCAATCGTCAGTTTGCTGATCAAGAATGGCTTGGAGGTCTTTATTGAGACGCTCACGTTCTGAAAGCAATTCATCCAGTTCGTGTTGGCCTAGCACCGAACGCAGCGTTGTTTGTGCTAGTTGGCTAGTGGCGTCGCTATAGCTTTCAATATTGTTGATTGCCATTTGTGGGTCGACCACTCGGAAGTAAACCACGGCGTTGACTCTGACTGATACGTTGTCACGGGTGATTAAATCTTGAGTCGGAACATCCAAAACAATGGTGCGAAGGTCGACGCGAACCATTTGTTGAATGAAGGGAATTAAGATGATCAAACCAGGTCCTTTCACTTCTTGGAAGCGACCGAGAAAGAACACCACGCCGCGCTCGTACTCACGCAGCACCTTGAACATTTGCGTTGCCAGTGCAAACAATAAAACGATGATAACGGCAACAGTGTAAAGCATCATAAGCGCCTCCTATTCCTTAGGGCGGTCACTGGGTTTCACGGTTAGGATCAACCCTTTAATTTTCACCACAGTCACGTGGTCACCTTGTTTCAATTCCTGTTCTGCTTTGGCTTGCCATAGCGCCCCGTCTAATTGCACTCGACCAGTACCATCAACAAAATCATCGCTCACAACGGCGAGTTTACCCGGGAAGTTTTCAAGCCCTGTAGTGGCTTTTTTACTGCGAATTTTAAGAAGCAAGCCAACCGTAATGACGATGAGCCCCACAGAGAAAATAGCGATACCGAAAATCAGTGGTAGGGCAATTTGGAAGCCGGGTATATCGCTGTCCACTAGGAAGATTGAGCCAAGCACAAATGCAACGACACCGCCTAAACCGAGTATGCCAAAGCTCGGGTTAAAGGCTTCAGCAATCATCAGAGCAATACCAAGCAGCATTAGTCCCAAACCAACGTAATTCACAGGCATCATTTGCAGGGCATACATGGCTAGCAACAGACAAATCCCACCGAGCACGCCGGGCAAGCCGATACCTGGGTTGTAGAACTCTAGAAGCAAGCCATAAATACCAATCAGCATGAGGATGTAAGCTACGTTGGGATTGGTGATCACCGCCAACATTTCTGCACGCCAGTCTGGGACGCGCTCCACCCAAGTTGGGTTATCTAACGCCAGCTTAAACGGTTTGCCGTTGAGTTTGACTTCGATGCCATTAATCGTTGAAACCAAATCTTCCGGTGAGTTGGCAATGAAGTCGATGACGTTGAGTTCTAATGCTTCGGTGGCGTCCAAACTAGCCGCCATGCTGACCGCTTTTTCTGCCCATTCGGCATTTCTATCGTGCAATCGCGCTAAGCCTTTGATGTAGGCTCTGGCATCGTTAATGACCTTCTTTTCCATTGCGGTTTTGGCAGGCACTTCGTCCGAGGCTTTTTCTGTGGATTCCGGTTGTGAATCTGTTGAGTCTTTACCTTCGTCTGAAGACGGCTGTTGTGGTGCTCCACCCAAGGCAACGGGAGTTGCGGCGCCCAAGTTAGTGGCTTCTGCCATAGCTGCGACATGGCTGGCGAGCAGAATGTATGTTCCAGCACTAGCTGCGCGAGAGCCTGAAGGACCGACCCAAGTCGCGATAGGGACAGTGGATGTGGTGATGGCGTGTATGATATCCCTCATTGAGCTATCCAGCCCGCCGGGGGTATCCATTTTTAAAATGACAAGGTCAATACCGTTTTGTTGAGCCTCTTCAATTTCTCGTGACAGATAATCACTCAGAGCTGGGCCAATTGCCCCTTTGACAGGCAATACCCAAACCGTGCTTGCTATCGCTTGGCTTGCAAACAAGAGTAGGGAAAGAAGCCACAATCGTATCTGTTTCATACAGCCCTCCTTGTGTAACCAATGGGACTTATTGAAAACACTATTTAAAGTATAGCTACGAGAGTGATGGCACTATGAATTAAAAATAGTTGCTTTGTAAATCGGCCTATACAAAGTGATGCGTGTGCTCCGCATCACTTTGCCGTTTGAGCCTGCACTAGATGTATGGCTGGCCAGAAAACAGGGTGAAAGCGTCGAGCTTTGATATCGGTTTATAGAAGTAAAAGCCTTGTAGCTCATCGATATTCCAGACCTTTAGTTTTCTGACTTGGCTCATGGTCTCGACGCCTTCTGCGACGATGGTGAGGCCAAGCTCTTGAGCCATATTGGCGATGTTTCTGACCAACGTTTTAGCTCGGTCGTTGGTTTCAATTTGATCGATGTAGGACTTATCAAGTTTTACTATATCAATAGGGAAGCTACATAGACTGCTAAACGACGCGTATCCAGTACCAAAGTCATCCAGCGCAAGTTGGATTCCCAGTTGTTTGATTTCGTTAATTCGGTGGATCACTTCTTCCTCAATGCCCATCAGCATACTTTCTGTGATTTCTAGCACGAGCTGGCCTGAGGACAATTGATATTGGTCGAACATCAGTTCCAAAGAGGTCGTAAGACTAGAATGGTAAAAGTGCTGAGCGCTGAGGTTTACATGTACATTCAGATTTTTTAGACCATAGGCTTGGCGGCTTTTATTTAACTGGCTGATGAACTGGCAAGATTGCTTGAGGATGGATTCTCCCAATTCGACAATGAGTTGGTTCTGTTCTGCCATTGGAATAAATACGGCCGGTGAGATCATACCAAGGCTCGGATGTTGCCACCTTGCTAACGCTTCGAAGCCAATAATTTCTTCTGTCTGTGTGTTCAGAATAGGCTGGAAGTACGGAACGATGTTGTCATTCTCAATCGCGAGTTCTAAATCACGATGAATGGTCATTGATGTTTGGGCTTGTGTCGACAGTGCTTTACCTGTGATTTGCACCTTGTTACCGTTTTCTCTTTGCATGGTTTGAGAAGAGTAACGAGTGACCAGCAACAATTCATCCAAGGTTTGATGGGTAATCTCAGGGTCAACCATAATCGCATAGCTTTTTAATGAAAGCTGTAATCCGGCAACTTCAACTTTATGTGCCAGTTGGTTGAGCAGTTTGTTCGCTGACTCCATAGCAAGCTGACACTTATCCGATGAAGGGATTACGATAATAAACTCAGATTCACTGATGCGACCAATTTGATACCCTTCAAATTCTTGCCTAAACAGCATCGATATATACTGGATAGCCTCATCAAAAATAACGTGGCCGTAGACTTCGGAGATTTGCTTGAGTCCATTACTGCTTAAATAAATGAAGGAAAATTGATTTGGTCGATGGGCTATGAGCTCGGAGAGTGCACCAAGGATGACTGGTCGATTACAAAATCCTGAGATAGGATCATAGTCCGTAAGGTCTTGAATCAACTGCGCTTGTTGCTTTTTCTCACGTTGATCTTGGATCAGTAGCATGAGGGCATTTTGACCGTGGTGCTGTATGAGTGTGGCTTCTATTAGGCAGTCAATTTGAGTTCCGAGGCTATTGAGCATTTGAGCTTCGAATAGGTTCCGCCCGCTTTGTAGCTGTTTAAACATAATGTCGACATGGCATTCTTCGTCCTCTGATGCGCATAAATCATCCAGCTGCTTTCCTAGAATGATGTCTTTGTCATAGCTTAATAAATCAAGTGCACGCTGGTTGGCATCAACAATTTGTCGTTCAATGACGATAAGCATCCCTAAAGACGTGCTTTCATACAATGCCGTAAACTTCTCGAGAGAATCTTTTAATTGAAGAGCGGTCATTGAGTTGTTTTCTGATAGCTTTTGGACGAGTTTTGCTGCGACGTCCAGCTCATCTGAACTGACTGACTTCAGTCCTTCGATTTGGTATTGAGAAGCAATCTGCTGGATGCCGTCTGCGAAATGGTTGAAACGCGTTGCAACGCGATTTCTAAATATCAAATACGTACCCGAAGCGATGATGGAAGCTACTACGCCAACAGTGGCAAAAAGATAGAGAAATAATGCGTTGCCTTTTTCATAGTGTGCGCGCTCCGTTTGGGTTTTTAATGAGGCAATCGGATTTCCGGCAATATCTTTAATCACCGAATGCTTGGAAATTGTGTCGCTACTTTTCTCGATTAAGTCACCTGTTAGAAAATCAGGGTCTAGCGTTGTCAGTTGGTTATTTGCTGAAAGAATAGATTGGAAATCGCCAGGGAAACGTTGAGTTAGATCTCGTCCCCACAGTAACCAGCCAGAGGAATCTTTGTCGCCTTCGCTGTTTCTCACCGGCGTTAAGCTTAATACCCAGATACTTTGATTGATCTTAAATAGCCCAGCCACACTTTCTCGATAAACATCTAATCTGTGGTTCATAGAGCTAACATGTTGCTCTAAAGAAGGTTGTGACATTACTTCACTGACAAAAGCGAGTGATTTTTCCTGACTAGGCTCTCTGGTCAAGGCGTCCAATGTTTCACCTTTGAGTGTGATAAAACCCATCATATCAAGTGCGAGAGTATCCATAGACTCGATGTATAAGTTTCGCTCCCTGTACGCTTCTATTTCACGATATTTGAGTAACTGATAGGTCTCATCCCAATAAGCCCAATCATAAGAGCTATCTTGTTGTTGTTTGACCATCATTTCGATCACGGCTTGAGCTTGATGATTTGCTCGAGAGATCTCCATATTCTCCAATTCATCTAAGCTGTAGAGGAAAAAGTATCGGCTAATGAAAAGAAAACTGATGATCATGCCCAGTAAACCAAGAGCAAAATACAGCGCTGTTTTGTAGCGTAGGTTTAAGTTAAACAAGCGAATATTGTTCATATAATAGTTGTTATATATCTTTATTTAATGAAAGTTTACGGCATGTCTTCAGTCCGTTTATTGATGTATCTCTAATTTGAGACTTTGGAGTGGTGGGACCTCTAGCTAACCTGTGGCAGAGGTGATAGGGAAAAACCGAGACGCCTTTGTAATGCCAACCTGACGTAGTAAACTGCAGGGAAGTTGAACAGGAAAGCTGAAAATTATGATGTTAATTGCGATTCGATTGGTGAAGCTTGCCGTTATCTGTGCAGTGTTCTTCACTATCTACGATTTGATTGCGTTCGGTGAGGTGACTTGGATTAATCGTTTCTTCAACCTGTAATCCGAAATGAAAGGGGCATCGAGCCCCTTTTTGCTATCTAATTTACCAGTTCTGGTTGCGTAGGTGCGGTGTTCACCACAGACATCTGTTGACATCGATCTTGAGCCAGAAAAAGAAATTTGTCGTAGCCGCTTTTCTCAAGCTCTTCGCTAGAAACCAATTGCTTCACAATGTTATCGCAGCGCTTAATCAGCAGTTCAACCTCTAATGACGATTTGTTGCTCGGAAAAGCACGTGTTAGCACTTTGATGATGTTAATACACACGGTTCTTAGCAGTGGACAACGTGTTTGAAGCTCAATTAATGCGTCGATCAAAGCTTGGTAATCTTGCTCAGCTGCGCGAATCTTCTTGTACTGTTCTTGCATCCAAGCTTGGCGCTCCGCGTTGTCGGTTTCTAAAGAGCGACCGAGGGCAATTTTACTCGATAAAATGGTATCACTTGAGTCGGTTTGTAGGTTTTCAAAGCACCAAGTGATGGCCTGAGAGAACTCAGATTCGAAATTCATCTCATGCAATAACCAAGCGAGATGAAACTGCGCATAAAAGTGAGCGAAAGGCTTACGACGATATAAATCGCTGAGCACTTTAAACGCTGCAACGTACTGGTTTTCTTCAATCGCAATGTGCGCGGCAATCAAATCTAACTCGTCCTTGATTGCTTTGTTTTCTGAGCCATTAGTGATGGATTTAAACAAGCTTTTTGCCTGAGCCAGCAAATCCTTACGACCTTCTAATTTTCGCACGCAGTAAAGCAAAATTCGGATCAAGTTCAGCTTTGAGAAGGTGTTGTTGCGATAGGTATCTTTGTTGATTTCCATGTACGCATGATAGTGCTGCAATGCTGAGTGATAATCGTGCTCTGCAAGGCACAAGTTTACGATCACCAGTTCACGTTCTGAATTACCTTCAACCAAGCTGTTTGCTAGCTCTAAGTGTCTGATTGCACTAGGTACTTTGCGGTTAAGCATATTGAAGTTCGCAGCACATTCACGAACGTCAACATTGTTCGGAGATTCTTCTAATAAGGTACGTACTAGGCGTTGTGCTTCGTCGTTTTCACCCAGAGAAACTAGCGTGTTCGCCAAGCCGATTTTTGCCCAGTTAACGTCTTTGCGTTCAATGACTTGTTCGTAGACGATTTTGGCTTCGTGATGTAATTTCAAACGCGTTAAGAAGTCAGCACGAAACTTCTCAATGATGAAGAAGTATTCTGGGTGGAAGGGGGCTAACTCGTCGCACGCTGCTAAGCCTGTTTGAGCATCGTTCTTCAACTCTGCTTCGTAGATGGCTTGTAAACTATTTTTACGCTTCACCGCGCCCGAAATACGTTCTTTTAACGTGATTGAGTTAAAGGGCTTAAGTAGATACTCATCAGGCTTGAGCTCAATGATGGCACGTACGATAGTGGCAGAGCTTTCCCCTGTTACCAGAATAAACACCGTGTCATGGCTCAAGAGTTTGAGGTGTTTTAACTCTTCAAAGAGTTGTTTACCGTTCATGCCGCGACCAAAGTTATAGTCACAAATGATCAGATCAATTCGCTCTTGATGGGCGATTGAAATCGCACCTTTAGCGTGACGAGCGGTGAAAATGCGTTTGTCAGAGAAGCCAAGTTTGGTCAGCATGTTACGCAATGTGAGCACTACGATAGGCGCATCATCGACGATGAGCACATTGTATTGTGAGAAAGATTTGGTATTCATTTCAAAGTGATTCATCAAACAAAATCTAAGCAGTGAGGGCAGAGCATGCACCGCTTAAATTGAATTAGAACAAAGCGTGGAGTTGCTCAAAAGGGACAGGATGGCTACGCACAAAACCTTGATACAGGTCGACGCCAATTTGACGAAGGTAGTAAAGCGTTTCATGGTCTTCAACCCCTTCGGCTACCGAATTTAATCCCAGGGACTTTGCTAGTTGTAAGCTAGAGACGGTCAGCTGTTGGCTCTTAAAATTGGTTAGCGCATTTTTGATGAATTGGCGATCAATCTTCAATTCCGTGTACGGCAAAATCGCCAGTTGGCTGAGAGAGGAGTAGCCCGTACCAAAATCATCAATCGCCAAGCCGACACCTTTTAGGCGCAAGTTAGCTAGGTTTGCTAACGAAACCACGTCTGAATCGTAGACCTCATCTTCCGTCAGCTCTAATGTCACTCGTTCTGGTGCGATTCGGTATTGGTCGCACAAACGGAAAAACCGTTCGCTCATCGGTTGCTTAAGTGTCTTTTGGTTCATGTTGACCGACAAGCTCACGTTTGTGTTGAGCTTTGCCAAATCCCGTAAGGCGTTTTCCAGAACCAACCAAAATAGTTTATCCAGTTCAGTACGGGCTTGGACTTCACTTAAAAACTGAGCCGGAGCCAACACGCCATGTTCTGGGTGAAAGCAGCGCACCAACGCTTCTAGCCCAACCAAACGGTTATCGATTGAGGAGTATTGCGGTTGGTAGTAATTATGAAACCAACCTTGTTGGAACGCGGTATCGATATCTGTTGCGTTCATCAGCACGGGTAGCGCAACGACTTGTTCTTCGATGGTGTACTGCTGGAAAGCCGTCAATATCTGGCTTAGCTGTTCACAGGAAATCGGTTTAGTGAGTGCGCGAACAAAGTCATAGCCTGCCGACAAACACATGTTGTAAGTGATTTCGACCACATCCTGATTCATCGCACTCAAAATCACCACACCTTTCGGACGCGTTTCTTTCGACAGCGTGCATAGCAAGTCCACACCATTGATATCGGGTAGGTCGATGTCGCAGAACATCAAATCTACAGCTTGGTTGGTGCAGATTTCGCTGACCTCAGAGCCACGATGTACAATGGTGATTGAGCCATTAAAAAGACGATTAAGCAGAATCTTGAGATTGGTTGCTTGTAGTCGGTCATCTTCAACAATCAAAATGTTCAATTAGTTGTTCTCACTCAAATCTAGCCATTGTTTTGTGGTGGCTATGATGGTTTCTAATTCGTTAAGTAAAGTCGTGCGCGCTTGCTGTTCTTGCTCTGTACCTATCAGCGCTTCACATTGCTGGGCGCTGTGCTTTAATTGAGTCAAATTCAATGCCGCGGCAGAACCTTTAATTCGGTGTGCGACAGACTTAAGACTCTCTTCGCCTGAGTGAATCAATACGATGTCGTTACTCAGCGCTTCGCACACCACGTGTGCCATTTCTGCTTTTTCTTCATGATGATAGGCATCCAACCAGTCACTTTGAGTTTCGCTAGAGAAGGACATCGCCAAATACTGCTCACACAAGGCTTTGAGATCGTCCAAGTTATAGGGCTTGAACAAGACTGACTCCATGCCGTTTTGCTCTGCTTTCTCAATCACATTGCGAGAGTTTTCTGCCGTACAACCTACAACAGTTAGTGAGGCAAATTCGCTGATCGCTTTGAGTTTTTGCGTGAGCTGATAACCATCCATATCCGGCATATGGCAATCACTAATAATCAAACTGATTGGCGCGAAAGCATCGTCGTGTTGAGCCTGCCTCAAGAACTCAATCGCCTCACTCCCACTCGCTGCCAATTGGCAACACACACCAAGCTTTTCAAACTGGCGCTTAAACAGCAGTCGGTTGATGGCATCGTCATCAACCACTAAAACTCGACCTTGCCATTGGCAGGCTGTCGGTTGTGTCCAATGATTTTGCATCGTCGAACTTGTATTCAGTTTTTGCTGAATAAGGTCAGGATAAACATTGGAGTAGTGCGGTTCTGGTTCAATGACATGATGCTTGAGTTCAAACTCATCGAGCGTTACTTGCCAAGTGTTTAGCCAACGTTGTATCTGTTTATCTTCGGTGTAAATCGGTCCCATTCCCGTTAGGTCGAGAGGCTGGCTGGTCATCGGCAAACGCACGGTAATCTCTGTACCTTTGCCTTGTTTACTGCTCACCTCTATCGTGCCAGTCATGATGTCGACCAGTTTTTTTACAATAGACATACCAAGACCTGTGCCACCAAAGCGGCGGCTGATGCTCTTGTCACCCTGCACAAATGGTTGGAATAGGGCATCCAATTGCGCTTTGCTCATGCCACATCCGGTGTCTTGCACTGAGAACACAAGCTCGTTGGCGTCGACGTGAATGTTCACGCTGATCTTGCCTTTGTCTGTAAATTTAACGGCATTACTAAGTAAGTTGTTGATGATCTGGTTAACGCGTAGCCAGTCAAGATTCACCAAAGCATAAGGCGTCGGTTGCCAATTCACTTCAAACGCTAAAGCCTTTTGTTCCACCGCTTTTTCAAAGCTGCGCAAACTTGAGCCAAGCTCTTCATAAACGTTGCCACTGTGCACATCCAACTGAAGCTGGTTCGCATCCACTTTCGAGAAGTCGAGAATGTCGTTCACGTGTAGCTGCAAACGCTCAGCCGACAACATCGCGCTTTTCAGCAGCTCTTTACTTTCTGGGCGGTCGAGGTCTTGTTCCAACAGTTCCATCAGTCCGAGCATGGCGGCGATAGGGGTTCTCAGTTCATGGCTGATCACCGCGAGAAAGTGCTCGCGGGCTTCAATCGCTTGCATGGCTTTGAGGTTAGAGGCTCTCAATGCGCACTCTTTCTCTTTTAGCTCGGTGATGTCATCAAATACTGTCATGTGAAAGCGTGTCCCTTCCTCTGGATTAAGGAGAGATTGCCTTCTTACCCGATAATGCTTTGTGCCAAGAGAGCAAAGGGTGGCAACGGTTTCGTTCGGATCTGGGTAGTCCGTATCCTTGGTCAACTTCAAAACCAATTCGCGCTGTTCATCTGTGATGTTGCTGTCGGTATTGCATCGTTGTAGCATCGATAAGTACGGCTTGTTCGCTAAGATTTGCTGGTGGTTATCATTCGAGATCAAAATCTTATTAGGGATATGATCAAGCACTGAAGACAGCCATCGGTTTTGTCGCTGACGTACTTTGGCCTCGTACTCTTTGCGCTTGATCTTACGAGTCAGATGCCCGGTTCTCAGAATGTAAATCAGCACGGCGACCAACAGCGCACAGACACCGACTAGCGCCCAAATCACCACGATTTCTTTGTCGACCCCATAGTGGACGGTGACTTTGTCATGACGCTCCATGAGCTGCTTTAACTCGGCGTCTGTGGTGATCTTCAATACGGTGTTTAAAACACGGCGCAGGAACTCAGAGTCCTTCCTCAACTCCATGCCCAATTTAACTTTAAGTTGAATACCTTCTGGAGGTGTAACCGCTTCAAACGTCTTGCCTTGCCCATCGTAATAGTGATTGTCGATCAGGCTCTGGTTAACGAAAGCATGAGAAATCTCACCTTTTTCAAACGCCTCCATCAAGTTATCGAAATCGCGATAAACCTCCGCAGAGGAATACTCCGAATAATCAAGAAAATGCGGATAGAAGTTACCTGAGCGATCCAAAATCGCCACGTTTTCTTCAGCGCTCGAGTTGAGCGATTTAATGTAGCCAAACTGCAAGTAGCCCAAGGTTCTGGTCGTGATAAAACGCTTTTTGTCGGTTAGGGCAATGTTGCGCGCAGGCAGTAAGTCGACAAGGTTTTCTTGCAGCATCAAGTCAACATCGCGCCCGTTGGCTGGCACGTATTCGAACTTGATCATGCTTTTTTGCTCCATTAGCTTCAGCAGATCATGAACATAGCCTTTTATCTCGCCCGTTTTAGGATCGAGATAAGACAGCGGATACACGTTATCTTGAATGGTGTAGCGTACCGTCTGGTGACCTTGCTGTTGCTCTAGAATATCGAGCATCAATTCATTGTGCAGAATGTTGATGTTGGCTTCGATGTGAACACTACTGTGTTTCGATTCTTTCGAGTGTTTGATGTATTTGGTGATGATGTCCATCAGGTGAGTGGATTCTTTCCCAGTAAAAATCGTCACTTCCCCTGGAGTCAGAGATTTGTTGTAAACGACTTTACCTGTCAGTTCACCTTTCGGTTTTTTAAATCCGTATGAGCTCAGCGTCGACAATCCAACCACGGCAGCATCAGCCGCACCGCTGTTGAGCGATGCTGTCATCATTTTGTTACTACGTACCGTGTGGACATGTTTAAAGCCAAGTGCACTAATTTGATCACAGGCGCTTGAATCACGCACACACACCCATTTCAATTTTTCTAATGGCGTGTTTTCAAGTGCGTTGTCACGCAGCCAAACCAGTCTTAATGTATGGAATATCGGGTCAGAGTAAAGGAAGCGCGCTGCGCGTTTTTTAGTTGCAACAAAGCCAACGGTGAGGTCTATCTCTCCGTTCTCTAAGCCATCGAATAGTGTATTTAGCGTTCTGTATGGGATGTACTCTGCCTCGACATTTAAGTCGTGCAGCATGGTCTCTGCGTACTCGATATTGATGCCTTCTTTTGAGGCAAGATCACCCCAGTATGGAAGCCAGTCTCCCTCAAGCACACCGACTTTTAATGTGCTTTGATTGTCCAGAAATGTTCTGTCTTCTGCGTTTAAGAAATCACGAGCAGATGTATTGAATGACAGAGTGGTAAGTAGTGCAGCAATGAATGCGAACAGTTTCACTATTTTATGTTTTCCAGCCAAGAACCGAATTCAAAATGGGGCGGAATCGTATAGGTTTTCACCGCATTCTCCAATCAAGGTTGTTTGTCTTGTCGACAACATAAGGTTGATATACAACTTGATGAGTTCTGAGAGGATCAGGACGATTAATTATCAATAAGTTATTAGAGGAAGCTCAATATCCCCACGAGGCGTAATGGAAAAAAACTTAAAAGCAACTAAGTTCATATTAAGAAGTAGATAAGGAATGTCTAAACATGAGAAAAACAGGTCGCTCCATCGCGATATTGTGTTTGATGGCTTTTTTTGTTTCTTTAGGGGGACATACAGCACCACATTATGACCAACATGATGATCATAGTGGTGAGCACATGTTGATCCCTCCCATCGAAGGTGACCCGAAAATCGACGTGGGTTTAGCAAGGATAGGATGGCATTTATTCCGAGATAAGAATCTTTCCTCTAATGGAAATGTTAGCTGTGAATCGTGCCATGATTTACAAACAAATGGTGCAACCAAAGATGCGCTTACCCCAGGAGTAAAAGGTACAGGAACTCGAAATCCGCCAACTATTTTTAATGTATCGCTGAATTACCGCTACCTTTGGGATGCGAGCAAAAACTCCTTAATGAAACAAATTGATGGACCACTCATGAACCCGACTGGGATGGATTCTAGTTGGCCAGTTGTCCAAGATTACGTGCGAAGCCAACCAAGTTATCAAATTCTTTTTAAGCAAGCGGATAACCTTGCTGTGAACACCGAAAATATAAAACTTGCCATTGTCGAATTCCTTAAAGCGATGCAGACGCCAGGAGCTCGCTTCGACGCATTTCTGCAAGGTAATAAGCGTGTTCTCAATGAAAAGGAAAGTCGGGGGTGGGAGGTGTTTCAGGAGGTTGGGTGCGCCTTGTGCCATCAAGGCAAGAATATAGGTGGTGCGATGGTGCAGCATTTTGATTACTTCAAAGAGGTCGATTCAGATACGGGCTCCTTCTTAAGAACAGAAGACGGAATGGACCAGTATTATTTTCGTGTGACCAGCTTGCGCAATGTGACTCAAACTGCCCCTTACTTTCACAACGGGCGGATAAATACTCTTGAAGAAGCAATTCAAATCATGGCGGAGTCAGAACTTGGTATGCGGCTTAGTGATCGTGATGCAGCAGATATAGAAGCGTTTCTTCATACATTAACAGCGCCTAGACCATCGATTTTGGAGGTGTTTGAGAATGAATAGATTCAGAATAGCCAACGCACTTCTGCTCGTTGCAATAACGGTCATGTTGTCTTTAGCTTACATGACGCACGTTAACTCGAAAAATACACAGGCACTGCATGGGCCTTTATCGGAAATCGGGCACCACTTAATTGAAGAACGGGATAAGGTGGTGAACCGTTACAAGTTGGATCAACGTAGTAATCATCATTTGACCGAAGGTTTGGTGGAATTGGAAATAGCCGCTGAGCAGATAGTCAAAGACGTGAATCAGTCGACGTGGTTTACATTCACTTCGAGTAAACACCGTGTACGAAGCATAGTGGTGCAGTTTGACGGGAAAGTGCAAGAAGCGACAAAGATACTCGACATGTTGATAGGGTTACAGGTCGCAAACCATTATGAATTGTTGACTCTGAAAAACATTTATAAAGAACAGTTTTCTGCCAACTCAGAAGATGCTTGGCTAGAGCAACATTACTTTGAGTTTATGACCGAAGTTGGCCTGCAAAATGACAACATACAAAACAAGAACATTGCTTTATTCCTCGAGAGATTACGCAGTAGTGAACGTAAGATTGAACTTTTAACGAATCGTATTTTGGAGAGTCACTATTTTGAATTTGTTGAATATGCCGAGCACGAATTGTTGGAAATTGTTCAAAAGGAAGCCCGTTTGACATGGACTTTTGTATTCGTTTCCATACTGTTACTTGTTAGCATGTTTGTTCTGCAGACTCAGCATCGTGTTACTAAGCTCAAGCAACTTAACGATGATTTGAAAGAAGCCACAGAAAAAGCGGAGCGAGCAGCAAAAGCCAAGTCGCAATTCCTAGCAACTATGAGCCATGAGTTAAGAACGCCAATGAATGGGGTTTTGGGGATTTCGCAAATCATCGCCAGTGAGACCAAGGAGAAGGGGACAAAAGAGCACGTTCAGGTGATTTTGGACTCTGGTCAGCATCTGATGACGATTCTTAATGACATATTGGATTTCTCCAAAGTTGAAGAGAACAAGTTGGAGCTTGAAGCCGCACCATTTAATTTACCCCAGGTGCTCACCCCGGTTTGTAGTGCGATTCAGCCTTTAATTGAAGAGAAAAACATTAAGCTGTACGTTGAAAATGACGTGCCAGATAATATTGAGTTTAATGGTGATTGCGCGCGCATTCGACAGATCCTGTTTAACCTTACAGGCAATGCGGTCAAGTTCACCAGTGATGGACATGTACTGATTCGAGCTGAACTCGACGAATCAAGAAAGCGCTTATTGCTGTCTATCAACGATACGGGCATTGGTATTCCAGCAGACAAACAAGATCGAATCTTCAATTCATTCGAGCAAGCAGACACTTCCACCACGCGTAAGTTTGGCGGCACAGGGCTTGGTCTAGCGATTGTGAAAAAACTAACAGAGTTGATGGGAGGTGAGGTTAAGCTTAAGAGTGTAGAGAGCATTGGTACTCAGTTTTTAGTCGAACTCCCAATACCTTGGGAAGAGAAGGCGTTGCCTAAAGCGGCGGATACCAAAGTCAAAGTTCAGCCCGAAAACAAACGCAACCTGCATATTCTCCTCGCTGAAGACAACCGGGTTAATGCGATTGTGGCGAAAGGGTTTTGTGAGAAGTTAGGGCATACGGTCGAGATTGCTAAGAATGGGTTGATTGCGACTAAGAAAGCGCAAGAGAACCAATATGATTTGATTCTTATGGACAATCATATGCCTGAGATGAACGGAGTGGAGGCGACGCGCTTTATTCGCGAAAAACTTGGCGTGAAGACTTTATTGTTTGCGTATACCGCCGATGTGTTTAGAGAAGCACACGATAACTTTATCCAAGCGGGAGCAGATCATGTACTGACTAAGCCGCTTCAACGAGAGAGTTTTACCGATGCACTCAAGCAATTTGCTTCTCGTTTACCTACCCAAGGTGATGATGCAACAGAGCAAGCTGAAAATGTCGTTCAGTTGCATCGTGAGCCGATTGAGAAGCTCAGACTGACCGAGGAGGAGTTGACTCACTCAAATACGGTCGAGACTCTTAAGCAAGATCCTGAAGCGCTCGTGGATTTGTTAGAAAGCATTGTGAATGACTTTGAGAAGTCGGTCGACGAGTTGATTGAATTCTATATGGCGGAAGATCTTGAAGCGCTCCACAGCACCTTACATACCACCAAAGGTATGGCGCTAAACTTAGGTTTGGATACGCTAGCAAATCAAGCGCTTGAAATTGAAACCCAAGTGAAAAACAAACAAATCCCGGATATTGAACAACTGCAGAAGTTGATTAACCGATTGCAGGTGAATGTGCATCAAGGGCAACGTCTGATTGACCAATCTTGCAAGCAACAGGCAGACACAAATCAGGTGACTTAATGGCTTAGCGCACGTATTTCAGCCCTGCTCTTGGGGCACACCTTGTACTGTGGTTTACTTGGGACCTTATTCATGGAGAGTTGCCTTATTAGGCAAAGCCCCACAGCACAAGGGATGATAATGAGTACACACACCGCAGTTATCCGATGGCAGCGTCAAGCCAACGAAATCTTTAGCGACAATCAATACAGCCGAGCACACGTTTGGCAGTTTGACGGCGGCGTTACCGTTCCCGCATCCCCATCTCCTCAGGTTGTTCCGCTACCACTTTCGGTAGAAGAAAACGTCGATCCAGAAGAAGCGTTTATTGCTGCGTTATCGAGTTGTCATATGTTGGTCTTCCTCTCTATTGCCGCTAAGCGTCGCTACGTAATTGATTCGTACGTGGACGAAGCGATTGGGGAACTGACTGCAGGAGACAAGGGTAAAGAGTGGGTTTCAAAAGTTGTGCTAAGACCACACATCATTTTTTCTGGTGATAAACAGCCGACACGTGAACAGTTAGAAAAAATGCATCATCTGGCGCATGAGAACTGTTTTATCGCCAATTCTGTAAAGACCGAAGTCGTGACCGAAATTCTCGATTAGCGTCGTTTCGATTATTTCAATATTGACAAAAGTCTCTCCTCAATTATGGTTACAGCAACAAAAGTGAGGTAAGACGATGTTAACGCGTTCCGATGATCTAGAAATCCTATTAACGGTTGTAGACTGTGGTGGCTTTTCCGCTGCGGCAGAAGCACTAGATGTGCAAGTGGCAAGAGTCTCTCGTTCAGTCAGTCGTCTTGAACAGCAACTTGGCGTTTCTTTACTAAACCGCACCACACGTCGCGTTGAGTTAACTGATGAAGGTCGCCGATTTGTCGAGCATGTGCGCACCGCAATGCAGTACATTCAGCAGGCGGAAGAGTGTATTCTTTCATTAGGAGAAACGCCTCAAGGGACGCTGCGTGTGGATGCCGCAAGTCCATTCGTCTTCCATCAACTTGTTGACCTGATCAAACCTTTCCGTGAAGCCTATCCGCAGATTGAATTGGAGTTGACGTCCAACGAAGGTTTTGTTGATCTATTAGAAAAGCGCACCGATGTGGCGATTCGTATCGGTAAACTGTCTGATTCTACTTTGCATGCAAGAGCGCTAGGTAAGAGCGAGTTGTATTTGGTTGCCTCACCGGATTACCTCAAACAGAGGGGGATTCCACAAAAGCCAATGGACCTCGCTCATCACGATATTATCGGGTTCACTGAGCCGAAGATCCTCAACAAGTTGCCATTAAAAGGCGCACCAGAGATTGAGCCTAATTTGCTTTCCAGTAACGGTGAGACCATTCGCCAATTAGCGCTAGCAGGCAATGGCATTGCGTGTTTGTCCGGTTTTATGGTTCGTAAAGACATGGAAGAAGGGCGCTTGGTGCCGATATTGGAATCAGACAAGATCATCAATACTGGTCGTGAACAGATCAACGCGGTTTACTACAAATCTTCATCTGTCTCATTGCGTATCTCCGCTTTCCTTGATTTCATCCAACCCAAGTTAAAGCTCTAATTAACCGTTCAATGGTTTGAATATGGGTGACTGGTTTCACATTTCAGCTCATTTGAAGCCGAGAACTGAACCAATGTTGTGCAGTGGCGCAAACTGTTTGTTGTTAAATTAATGTTAATATCGAATGGTGTGTCATTGACTAATAGCGAGCATGGATGTGCAAACGCCTTTGAATCCTTTTATTCAAGCGAATGGATTACCCCAATTTGGTCATTTAGCTTCGATTCCCGAATCACTTCAGTTGGATGCGTTTCAGTATCTTAATGAGATGGACCTGCCTGCATCGAGTTGGCGAAAGCGATTCGACTATAAGCAGTTCCAGTTCGTCTCGATCGTGATAGAGAAATACATCATTGGTGTCGCGATTGCCGATATTCGCTATTTGGCGTCTGGCTTTTGCTATGTGTTTGATACAGAAACCCATGAGCTCGTTGAGCAGCAGTGGCTAAAACCGCTCAACATGGGTTATCAAACACAGCCTTCTAGTTGGAACAGCCAAGCCTATCTCGCTAATGATGACATTCAATTCAAGATTGAAAACGGACTCTGGCACATACAGCTTTCAACAGACCTTATTCAAGCTGATTTGAGGTTAAAACCTGAGTCAGAAAGCTTGCCTTTGATGCTCTGCACGCCAACTGCGTATTCCGGCTGGACCTACACCCAAAAACACAACACGCTCGCTGTTCAAGGTGAAATGAGCGTGAGAGGGCAACCGCAAGAGCTAACCAATGCAGTTGCTGGGTATGACTTCTCTGCCGGGTATATGCGAAGAGAAACCAGTTGGCGATGGGCGAGCATTAACCATCACAGTGAAGACAAACGGATAGGGCTGAACTTTGCTGCTGGAGTCAACGAAACCGGACATTGTGAAAACGTGATTTGGATTGATGGCGTACGCCACTTGATGCCACCTGTCCAATTCGAATTTTCTCGCCTGCATCAAGAAGCGTCATGGCGAATTACCTCACAAGACAAGCGCATCGACTTGATCTTTAAACCTAAAAATCAGCGCTCAGAGAAAAAGAACTTCTGGTTTTTAAAGAGTAACTTTCGTCAGTTTGTCGGTTATTTTTCTGGCTATTTGATTGATGGCAATGGCATTAAACACGAACTTGAAGAGGTGATGGGACTCACCGAAGATCACTACGCGAAATGGTAGGAATGGACTATGGAATGGTCACAAATTACGGAACATCCTGATTTATTGTTGATGTTGCTCGCGCCAATATTCTTTCTCTGCATTGCAGCAGAATATTGGTTTGGACAGCGTGGTGGAAGATTACCTGAGAGTGCCCGATATTACTTACCCGAAGTGGTGTGTAACTTTGTATTGGCTGGGCTTCATCAAGCGACAGATATCTTAACAGGGCTGCTTATCGCCAAGCTATATTTATGGTGGTTTGGTTGGCGCTTGTTTGATATCGAGATGACGGTTTCTACCTTCCTACTGCTAATGGTCTTGCAAGACTTTTTCTATTACTGGTTCCATCGAGCAAGTCATCGTATCCGTTGGATGTGGGCAGCACACGTGGTGCACCACAGTTCAGAGCGCATGAACTTCAGTACCGCATTTCGTCAAAGCCTAATGTACCCATTGGCAGGCATGTGGTTGTTCTGGTTGCCACTGGTCATTATTGGTTTTGATCCTAAATGGGTGGTGTTTGTTGTACTGCTCAACCTTGGTCTGCAGTTCTTTGTTCATACCCAGTCGATTCGTTCTCTTGGCCCTTTAGAATGGGTCTTCAATACGCCATCTCATCACCGCGTTCATCATGGTGTGAATCGTCAATATATCGATAAGAATTATGCTGGCGTGCTGATCATCTGGGACCGTATGTTCGGGACGTTCGAGCCTGAAGTTGAAACGGTTCATTATGGCATTTCAAAACCTGTTAATAGCTTTAATCCTATTACCGTGACGTTTGCGGAATGGAAAGACATGTTTAAAGAAGTGACTCGTCCTAATTTATCTTGGCGTCAGCGCTGGCGGTGTTTGTTTGCACCTCCGTCTGACACCTTGGAATAGCCGTTTTTTATGATTAACTAAACGTCATACCATTTATTCTTGACAGCATTCGGTAATGTTGTTTTAATGCGTACGGTGTTTTGTAAGTTTTAAGGAACGGACGATGACATTTAATCGAGTTTTCTCAATTGTAACGATGACCGCCGCTATGCTCAGCTCTGGGTACGCATACGCAGCACCTGCTTTTAGTGCAGATCAGCTGTGTAAAGCAGGGTTGGCACTGGCGATAGATAAGCAGCCCCGCGGGATTAAAACGGTGGGAACATCAGGTCAACGTATTTTGCTGGCTTTGAAAAATGGCAAAAATGATTGGGATTATCGCTGCACGGTAAATCGTCAAAATCGTACGTTAAAGATTGACGCTAAAGACTTGATGCGAAATGACAAATACCTCGCTCAAGCCATACGTTATCGCGTCAATGAAGGGAAGCGATCGGTCGAAGTCACCATGAAGAAACGCGCTGGTGGCGGGCTGAAAAACGACACGTTCACGACACTTCAGTTGGATTAACCCCAAAGATATGGGGAACATAATAACGAAGACGCGCCCCTGTATTTTGCGGGGGCTTTTTTATGCCTGCAGTTTGAGGTAGCAAATACAAGAGATCGATTACAGCCACAGCATGATAGCAGTGAGGTACGAATTTAGAGCATGTTTAAGAGGGATAAAAAGTTAGCTTGAGGGAAAGCTTGGAGCGGGCAGCGGGAATCGAACCCGCATCATCAGCTTGGAAGGCTGAGGTAATAGCCATTATACGATGCCCGCGCATCGATAGGACTCATTCAATATGCCAGATTGAGTGCAAAAGAAAAGTCTTTTTTGCTCAATAAGTTGCTTAGTGAGTAAATAAATACCGATTCGTTCAAAAAGCGCACAGCGCTGTTGGCAATATGTCGCTCTGAATACGATTTCACTTTCTTTCTCAACCAGTGTTTTACTCTGTTCTTACTCTCTATTGCGTCTTGAATTTGAACACTTGGCATTCATGGTCAAGACTAAATGTTGAAATGATTCAATATTTTCTCAGGTTCGTAAGATTAAATACCACAACTTGCCGAGAGAGACCGGCGTGATAGAGAGGAGAAAGAGTATGTGGAAAGGTTTATTGGCAACGCTGTTTGCTATCTCGCTGGTCGCTTGTACCACGGTAACGACCGATGTCGACAAGCAAGCGGATTTCTCATCCTATAAAACGTTTGATTTCGGTGAACAATCAGACACCCCAACCAGTTTGGATGCACGAAGAATCGAACAGGGATTGGCTGCTCAACTGGAATCAAAAGGATTGTCGCGCGTGCAAAGTGGCGGTGACCTTTATGTACACCACGATATCATCAAAGAATCCGAATTGGTGTCATCGGGTTCCAGCTTCAGTGTTGGTTACGGATGGAACAGTTTTGGCGTGCTCACTTCTAGCCCTGAGCGTTATAAAGAGAAGAAGTACGGCAAGCTTGTTGTCGAACTTGTCGACACCAAAGCCAATCAAGTTGTGTGGAAAGGTGTTTCTAGCCGCAAGCTCACCGAATCAATGAGCACGGAAAAGCGAGAAGAGCTAATCTCGGAAGAAGTGATGAAGATGTTTGAAAACTACCCATACGGTAAGAAATAGATAGAAGGATAAATTTTCGTCATGTAGCCCTAACAAAGGTTTGCAAAACTCTCTTTTTACTATCAACTGAGAATTTAGATTGCAAATCAACACGCATGGAGTTACAACAGCGTATCGTTGTGGTTTAGGTGAATTCTGTGCGTACTTACCTAGTCAGTGTGTTAGGGCTTGTTGTTGCGCTGATGGCTTTTGGATTGAGTCAGGCTTCACCGTCACCAAAACTTTCCCACGCGGTCAGCTACACATCATCTTTAATTGATGGTGAAGCGCATTTTGAGAAAGCACCATTCTCACCATCTCGTAAAATTGCCGCCAGTTTATTCAGTCGAAACGCACTGCGCGTTAACCATTCCAATACATCACCAGAATCTGATGACTTTGATGTAGTGCCTGCGCGTTGGCTAACGGTAGTTGCGGATTCTAATAAACGCTTTGTATCTAAAGTGGCAATGCCCGTTATTGATGTCTTTTATCCTCGCTCGAAATATCGACTTGGGACAGGACAAGAATCTAATCTCATATATCGCTTCATGCATGCTAGGTGATGCCTATTCATCCGTTTTTAAATTTATTTGTGATGTTTAGGAGTTTGCTATGTTTGATTCGATTACTCAGGTGCTGTTTGCATTGTGGCACCAAGACTTTACCGCGCTGATGGCGCCGGGTAGTGCAGGGCTGATTTACTTCGTAGTTGGTGCACTTATTTTCCTTGAAAGTGGGTTTATTCCAGCAGCCCCATTCCCGTGTGACAGCGTGGTCGTACTCTCAGGTACATTGGCAGCTGTCGGGGTGCTTGATCCAGTTATGATCATGTTGGTGATTGTTGTCAGCGCAGCAATGGGCAGTTGGGCAGCATATCTGCAAGGTAAATGGCTAAACCGCTTGCCGAAAGTACAAGGCTGGGTGAACGCAGTGCCAGCGAAGCGTTTAGAGCAAGTGGACATGTTGCTGGGTAAGCATGGTTTGATTGCGCTGTTTTGCGCGCGTTTTATTCCAGTGGTGCGTTCGTTGCTGCCATTGATGATGGGATTACGTGTGAACCGTGTTAGCAAGTTCCATTACTTTGCGTGGCTGAGCGCGATTCTCTGGACACTACTGCTGTGCGGTCTTGGCCTGTTGCTACCATTGTTACCTGAAAAGCTAAACAAGATTGTGACCATGGGATTGATGGCTGCACCGGTTATTACCCTAACCATTGCCATCATGAGCTTTGTATTGGTGAAAGTGCGTAAGGCTTGGAGTAAATCAAAAACAACTCCGCAACTGCCATAATTGTTCTGGTAAGAAATTTGAAAAGCAAAAAAGGCGCTATCACAGCGCCTTTTTCTGTATTTACATTGCTTACAATGAGCGCGAATCAGTAACCGATATTGTAAAGGTATTCGCCTGCTTCCTTACACTCAGTTTTGTAGAACTGTTCCATCTTCGTTTCATCCATGCCTTGTGCTTTGAATTCAGTCTCCGCAGAAGAAAGCTGACTGAACGTATAGCCGCGCTCAGCCATTAAGTAATTACGAAACATAGCACGATGCTCAGGAACGGCTACTCGAGCGTTAGAGGCATTTGCACACTCTAGAAGCGCACTATTACTCATGTCTTCAGGTTTTGCTGCTTGTGACGTCGCAGCGAATAAGGTTGTTAGTGCCAAAACGGCGATAGTCGCGATTTTTTTCATAATCAGGATCTCGAGTTAATTCAGGGTAAAGATGAGATCATCCTTGGCTAGTACTGAAGGTATCCGTATTAATGTCAGTACAGTCAATGTGCGAGCTAAGCGACGCGACTGTGTTTAAACACGTAAAGTAAATTGGCTTGCTTCCACCCAGGAAGATGAAATGCACTTTTGCTTACCAATAACTGTGCACGATTTGGCAAAGGCGTGGCTTTGAGTGCGATATCCAATAAGGAAGGGGACAAAAAGGCGACCAGAAGGTGATAGTCCGGTACGACGCTCAATGTCAGTTCGCCATCGTTGCCAGAAGCTCGACGGCAAGGCAGTAGACCCAACAGGTCGCGCTTTAAGTGACGGTAGTAACCATCAGGGCTCCAAGCATCACGAGTATTCCAAGCACGATAAGGGACCTTTAACGCATGATAGTCATGTTGCGTCAGTTTATAGAACGTCTCGGAAGCGGTGTAGTTGGTATCTACAGATTCATGATTTTGCGCAGCATACATCTGCTCTGAGAACAGGGAGAGTGACAACAAAAGCAGTAGGCGAAATACGTGAACCAAAACTAACCCTAACACAAGATGGAATCGATATTCGTTTGCTGCCAATTGGTGGCGCTTGCGTATACTAGCGAGTTGTTAACAGGATGAACAGTTTTTTGTCTATTAAAAAAGGAAGCAAATCTGCCTGTCTCTTATACACAAATCCCCAAGCTTGTAGCTTGGGGATTTTTTTTGAACTCTTTAACGTGTGTGCGATCTGATCACTTACTATTCCTCACTGAAACACTAAGATGACATATTCAGACGCTAAACTTTGGGCACAAGAACAAT
>NZ_JATABF010000021.1:0-81733 GCF_036533715.1 Vibrio sp. M260121
ATTGACTGTGCTGAATCTTTCGATTCAATGGTCACTTCGTTTCATTGAAACCTAATTTGATACCGAGGTATCTAATTGGATTATCATCAACGAGTGCCCACACAGATTGATAGGTCTATATTGTTAAAGAGCTTTCCTATTGAGCGTTGCTCAAATCGGACGGCCATTTTAGCGAGTTAAAGTTTAGTGTCAATCACTTTTTTCAAACTTTTTTCAAGCGTTTCCGCTTGGCTAATTGGCTTGCTAACTTGGCTTCTTACTTTCAAAACCTAAGCTTCGAAGCGTTGCCGTGTCAGCGAGGTGGCATTATAGAGATTGCGATCACATTGGCAAGCCCTTTTTCTCGTTTTTTTTGATTTTTTTATCGTTCGGATAAATTTGCGTCAAAAGCGGTCAAAAGAGCACGTTATTTCTACAGTTCTTTGAATTTATCTGCGAAAAGAGCCACTTTTTCCCAATTGGTGTATTCCACTTCTTTGGTTGTATCTGTTTCGCCCCCTGTCATCGACATAATGAACTTAATCATAGTTTTGTCGAACCAACCATAACGAGGGTAATACAGAGCACCAGCAAAAACACCAATTAAGATTGGTTTCCAAGGCGACTTGGTCAGGAACTTACGAATGTAAGCGCTCCCCTCTGGCGTATCTTTTCCTTGGTCTTCTTTGCGAGCAGTTAGGTTTACGCAGAAAAATGCCACTTTACTTTGTTCAAGTTGATTGAGGTTTCGCTCAATAAACTGGTACAGCTTCTTATTAAGATGACCATAACGAATAGAGGCTCCAATCAATACTCTGTCGTATTGGCTGAAATCAATCGTCTCTACACTATGTAGATCCACCAGCTCGCAATCGAATTCTAATAGCTGCTCATCTATATAGTGGAGAATTTTTTTAGTCTGCCCTTCTCGGGAAGAATATAGAAATAATGCTTTTGCCACGATTTCCCCTTAACTGCGCCAAAACGTCGGCGTAAGTAAAATAAGTAAGGTAAAGATTTCCAAACGACCAAACAGCATAGAAACAATCAATACCCATTTTGCTTTGTCATTAACATCACCAAAGTGAAGTGCTACTTCCCCTAAGCCAGGACCGAGGTTGTTCAGAGTCGCAGCTACCGCCGAGAACGCGCTTAGCTCATCCATGCCAGTCGCAATTAACCCCAGCATACAAACCACAAATACTAGCGCGTACGCAGAAAAGAATCCCCAAACCGCATCAACAACACGCTGCGGTAGCGCACTGCCACCCACTTTGATGGTGTACACCGCACGAGGGTGCACCAAACGCTTCAGCTCACGAGCACCTTGTAAGGTCAGTAGCAGAATACGGATCACTTTCATGCCACCACCAGTCGAACCAGCACAACCACCGATGAAAGAAGAGAACAATAACAACACTGGCAAGAACAACGGCCAATCAGCAAAGCCGGTTGTAGTAAAACCTGCAGTAGTAGAGATTGACACAGTTTGGAACAAGGCTTGGTCGAAGGCATCATAAGGAGAGTCATACGAGTGATGATTCAATAATAATAAGAAGCAAACCAAGAACAGAACCACTTGAATAAAGATAAACGCGCGAAACTCTGGGTCTTTCCAATAGTATTTAGGATGCACGCCACCAGACGCAAACGCGGCAAAGTGCAAAGAATAGTTACATGCCGAGATTAATAAGAAGACAACGGTAATCATGTTAATGGCATAACTATCGAAATAGCCCATGCTGGCATCGTGCGTAGAGAAACCACCGATGGCAATCGTGGAGAAGCTATGACTAATGGCATCAAACGGCGTCATGCCTGCTAGCCAAAATGCTACGGCACATGCGATAGTCAAACTCAAGTAGATGTACCACAGTGCTTTTGCTGTCTCAGCAATACGTGGGGTCATCTTAGTATCTTTTACTGGTCCTGGTATTTCGGCTCTATACAGCTGCATACCACCGATACCAAGAACAGGAAGAATGGCTACCGCCAATACGATGATACCCATACCGCCAAACCACTGTAGAAGTTGGCGATAAAAGAGAATCGCTTTTGGCAACTCGTCGAGCCCGACGATCACCGTCGCCCCCGTCGTCGTTAAAGCAGAGAAGGACTCAAAAAAGGCGTCAGTCACAGATACATTGGGATTATCTGAGATAAGGAAAGGAATAGAGCCAGCACTACCGAGTACAGTCCAGAAAAGAACAACAATAAGGAAGCCATCACGCGCTTTAAGCTCGTGTTTATGCCTGCGGTTTGGGAACCAACATATCCCACCACATACGAGAAGTACGAAGAAAGTCGTGACAAAAGGTACACCCGCACCATCTCGATAGATAAGCGCAACCAGCGCAGGCGCGAGCATTGTGACACTAAAAAGTGCGAGCAATAGCCCGACGATTCGAATAATTGAACGAAATTGCATGGATTGATTGACTAGCGAAGCTGTCCCTGTGGCTTCCTATTTTTCATTATTGTCCGTCTAGTGGGGTGACAATTGCCTTTGCACCACTTTTGTTGATGATAGCTTGGGTAAACGCGCTCACTTCACGTAGCTCAATTTCCACCACTAATACCACCTGATCGCTGTATTCAGCATCCACTTCAACCGCACCAAACTGGGGCATAAGCGACTGTGCGATAGGCATAAACCCATAGTCTAACTCTAGTCTGAGTTTTGTGGTTATTTTTTTCTCAATTGTTTGAAGCAGCTTGAGCGCTTGTTGCACGCCGCCACCATAGGCTTTGACCAAACCACCTGTACCAAGCTTAATGCCGCCAGAATATCGAGTCACTACAGCTGTAATCTCTCCAACTCCGGAGCCAGACAGCTGAGCAAGGATCGGTTTACCTGCCGTCCCTGAAGGTTCCCCATCATCACTAAAGCCCCACTTCATCGAATCTTCTGGTCGACCAGCAACAAATCCCCAGCAGTTGTGTCTTGCATCAGAATGCTTGGTTTTGATCTGTTCAACGAATGCTTTCGCCGCTTCCACGCTTGGCGTGTGTGCTAAGTAAGTAATAAAGACACTCTTTTTGATCTCTTCTTCAAATTGAGCAGGCTGAGCAGGAATCAGATAAGGCAGGTCATTCATAGGATTAGGTCACTTTTCTCTTTGTTCAGAGTCTATCACGAGAGGTAATTGTGAGTCGCATAAGATCTGCCTTAGCGCACAATGTTAAACACTTGTTTAAAAAATGTATTGAAATTAACCAATCCGAAGTCCAAACTAACTTCACTGGTCTAACCAGAACAATAAATAAAACGACTTTCCTCTATATCAATTTCTTGCCCTACAGGCGCTCAGCCCGCATCAAATTGGTATACAGACAATCCAAGATTGTATGTCATGGAGATAGACAATGATTTACCAAGCCGAAACCCTACAGGTAAAGGAAGTACAAGATGGTATTGCAGAACTAAGCTTCTGCTCTCCAAAATCCGTTAACAAGCTCGACCTAGCGACACTAGAGTCACTCGACAAAGCCCTTGATGCACTAAAAGCGCACCAAGGACTGAAGGGCTTGATGCTCACCTCAGATAAAGACGCGTTCATTGTTGGCGCTGATATCACCGAATTCTTAGGTCTTTTTGCCAAGACAGACGCTGAGCTCGATCAGTGGCTGCAATTTGCTAACAGCATCTTCAACAAGCTGGAAGACTTGCCTGTCCCAACTATCTCGGTACTAAAAGGCCACACGTTAGGTGGCGGTTGTGAGTGTGTGCTTGCGACTGACATGAGAATTGGAGACAAGACCACCAGCATCGGTCTACCAGAAACGAAACTCGGTATCATGCCGGGCTTTGGTGGTTGTGTGCGTCTGCCACGTGTTATTGGTGCCGACAGCGCAATGGAAGTGATCACTCAAGGTAAAGCGTGTCGTGCGGATGAAGCGTTAAAAATTGGTCTTCTTGATGCGGTTGTTGATACCGACGCACTTTACGAGTCAGCACTACAAACACTGACATCGGCAATCAACGAAAAACTAGATTGGCAAGCTCGTCGCAAGCAAAAGACATCACCTCTAACGCTAAGTAAGCTTGAATCAATGATGAGCTTTACCATGGCGAAGGGTCTAGTGGCTCAGAAAGCGGGTCCTCACTACCCAGCTCCAATGACTGCCGTTATTACTATTGAAGAAGGCGCTCGCTTTGCTCGTAACGAAGCACTCGACATTGAACGGAAGCACTTCGTAAAACTGGCTAAGTCTGAAGAAGCAAAATCACTGGTTGGTTTGTTCCTTAACGACCAATACATCAAAGGGCTTGCTAAAAAATCGGCTAAGTTAGCGAGTAAAGACACGCAACGTGCGGCTGTGCTTGGTGCGGGCATTATGGGCGGCGGCATCGCCTACCAATCTGCATTAAAAGGCGTACCGGTGTTAATGAAAGACATCGCGCAACCTTCACTCGATTTAGGCATGACTGAAGCATCTAAGCTGCTAAATAAACGCTTATCTCGTGGTCGCATTGATGGCTTTAAGATGGCTGGTATTTTAGCGTCTATCACACCGAGCCTACATTACGCAGGTATCGAAGAATCAGACGTGATTGTTGAGGCCGTAGTAGAAAACCCGAAAGTAAAAGCAGCAGTTTTGAGTGAAGTTGAATCGCATGTCGGTGAAGACACGGTTATCACCTCAAACACCTCGACGATTCCTATCAATCTATTAGCAAAATCGCTAAAACGCCCAGAGAACTTCTGTGGCATGCACTTCTTCAACCCAGTGCATCGCATGCCTCTTGTTGAGATCATCCGTGGTGAACACACCTCTGATGAAACCATCAATCGTGTTGTTGCCTACGCAGCGAAAATGGGCAAATCACCAATTGTCGTTAATGACTGCCCAGGATTCTTTGTTAACCGCGTACTGTTCCCGTACTTTGGCGGCTTCAGCATGCTACTTCGCGATGGTGCAGACTTTACGAAAATCGACAAAATCATGGAGCGCAAGTTTGGCTGGCCAATGGGACCTGCATACTTGCTCGATGTTGTTGGTATTGATACGGCTCACCACGCACAAGCCGTTATGGCGCAGGGCTTCCCTGAGCGTATGGGCAAACAAGGTCGTGACGCAATAGATGCGCTGTTCGAAGCAGATAAATACGGTCAGAAGAATGGCAATGGCTTCTACAGCTACACCATTGATAGAAAAGGTAAGCCTAAGAAAACCTTCTCTGAAGAAATCTTGCCGGTACTCGCCGACGTTTGTGCCGATAAGCCTTTCCATGACAAAGAACGCTTTGACGATCAGACCATCATTCAACGTATGATGATTCCGATGATCAACGAAGTGGTACTGTGTCTACAAGAAGGCATCATTGCCACTCCACAAGAAGCGGATATGGCATTGGTTTACGGTCTTGGTTTCCCTCCATTCCGCGGCGGCGTATTCCGCTACCTAGATAGCGTAGGTATTGCTGAGTTTGTTGCAATGGCAAAACAATACTCAGAGCTTGGTGCTATGTACCAAGTACCACAGATGCTGATTGATATGGCGGCGAAAGGTGAAAGCTTTTACGGTGCACAACAGCAAGGTTCTATCTAAGGAGGGATTCTAAAATGACTAATCAAACAAGAAATGTTGTCGTAGTCGATTGTCTACGTACGCCAATGGGTCGCTCTAAAGGTGGTGCTTTCCGTCATACACGAGCAGAAGATCTATCTGCGCGCCTAATGAAAGGTATTCTTGCACGTAACCCACAAGTAAACCCAAGCGAGATTGAAGATATCTACTGGGGCTGTGTACAACAAACCCTAGAACAAGGCTTTAACGTGGCACGTAATGCGGCGCTACTTGCTGGTCTACCAATTGAGATTGGCGCCGTGACGGTTAACCGCCTGTGTGGTTCATCCATGCAAGCGCTTCACGACGGTACACGTGCCATCATGACGGGTGACGCTGAAATCTGCCTAATTGGTGGTGTTGAGCACATGGGACACGTACCAATGAACCACGGCGTGGACTTCCACCCAGGTATGTCAAAGACAGTTGCAAAAGCAGCCGGCATGATGGGCTTAACGGCCGAAATGCTTGGTAAGCTGCATGGCATTAGCCGTGAGCAACAAGACGAGTTTGCTGCGCGCTCTCATGCTCGTGCACATGCTGCAACCGTAGAGGGTCGTTTTAAAAACGAAATCCTACCAATTGAAGGTCATGCGGCTGACGGCACGCTGTTCACTCTGGATTACGATGAAGTGATTCGCCCTGAAACATCCGTTGAAGGTCTGTCTCAACTTCGTCCTGTTTTCGACCCAGCAAACGGTACAGTAACAGCCGGTACATCATCAGCGCTGTCTGATGGTGCATCAGCGATGTTGATCATGAGCGAAGAGAAAGCCAATGAACTTGGTTTGAAGATTCGCGCACGCATTAAAGGTATGGCAATTGCGGGCTGCGATCCTTCAATCATGGGTTACGGTCCTGTACCTGCGACGCAAAAAGCACTCAAACGTGCTGGTCTTTCAATTGAAGACATGGATGTGGTTGAGCTAAACGAAGCATTTGCAGCGCAATCTCTACCGTGTGCTAAAGACTTGGGTCTGCTTGATGTGATGGATGAGAAGGTCAACCTTAACGGGGGTGCGATTGCATTGGGTCACCCGCTTGGTTGTTCTGGCTCACGTATCTCAACAACGTTAATCAACCTTATGGAAGCGAAAGACGCGAAATACGGTCTGGCAACCATGTGTATCGGTTTAGGCCAGGGCATTGCGACCGTGTTTGAACGACCTTAGGTTATTTGAGAATCGCAGCAAATACTCCAATACTGAAAAGTTTTAGGTTTACACTTAAGGGCGGCATCTGATGCCGCCCTTTGTTTTACGCCAAACATTGCTTACATGCACCAAAAGCATACATTAAATGCTCAAGTTTCATTTTATTCATAGACAAAGAAGACATACACTTAGCACCAGTTGATATCTTGCTGCATGTGACCCAGAGTCACGCTACCGCACAATCGGAGAACCTTATGTTTAATGCTCTAGTTCTAAATCAAGAAGACAAACGTACTATCGCTAGCATCGAGCAAATCGATGAAACACAACTGCCTGAAGGCGACGTTCTGATTGACGTTGATTACTCATCGTTGAACTACAAAGACGGTCTTGCAATTACAGGTAAAGGTAAAATCATCCGTAACTTCCCGATGGTGCCGGGTATTGACCTAGCAGGTACGGTAGTAAGCTCAGAAGACGACCGCTACCAAGCAGGCGACAAAGTTGTTCTTACTGGTTGGGGTGTGGGTGAAAACCATTGGGGCGGTATGTCTCAACGTGCTCGTCTAAAAGCGGATTGGCTAGTACCACTACCAAAAGGTCTGGACAGCAAGAAAGCCATGATGGTTGGTACTGCTGGTTTCACTGGCATGCTGTGTGTTCAAGCACTGCTTGATGCAGGCATCAAACCTGAAAATGGTGAAATCCTAGTAACTGGCGCAAGTGGCGGTGTAGGCTCAGTAGCTGTGACGCTTCTAGCACAGCTTGGCTACAAAGTGGCAGCCGTGACAGGTCGTGTTGAACAAAATGGTCCGCTACTAGAAAAGCTAGGAGCTAGCCGCATCATCGACCGTGTTGAGTTTGAAGAACCAGCACGTCCGCTTGAAAAGCAAGTATGGGCAGGTGCGGTTGATACCGTAGGCAGCAAAGTGCTAGCAAAAGTATTGGCGCAAATGGATTACAACAGTGCAGTCGCAGCTTGTGGTCTTGCAGGTGGCTTCGATCTACCGACGACAGTGATGCCATTCATTCTACGTAACGTTCGTCTACAAGGTGTGGATTCTGTTTCATGCCCATTTGAAAAACGTACTGCAGCATGGGAAAAATTGGTAGAACTACTACCAGACAGCTACTTCGAGCAAGCTTGTACTGAAGTAGAGCTAGCAGAAGCACCAAAATACGCTGAAGACATCACAAACGGTCAAGTAACTGGTCGTGTGGTTATCAAGTTATAAGCGTTAACTCTTCGATAGAATAAACAAAGCCGGGTCATTGCCCGGCTTTTTGCTATTTCGACTTTTGGAGAAATCAGTCCAACCCCATATCTTCAATTCGTTTAGCAATAAGACGACTACATTCTTCACGAACTACTGCACGCAACCATTCTTGAGCGGGAGAGTGTTCGCAACGTGCGTGCCAAATCATCGAATATTCAAACGGCGTGAATTGGAATGGTAATGGCTTCACTACTAAGTCATAGCGATCAGCAACCAAGTACGCTAAATCGGCAGGCACGGTAATAATAATTGGCAGAGTATCAACGATCGCCAGCGCCGCTTCCAAGTGATAAGCGCGTAATACCATCTGACGTTGCGGCTTCTCCACGAGCGCTTGTTCAATCAGCGCTTTAACCCCATCACTAATGGCAATCATGGCATGCGGATGACTGAGATAATCATCCAGACTCATCTCTTTCTCAGCTAGCGGATGCTGCTTAGATAGCATACACAACACACCAACTCGCCCTAACACTTCACTGCGTAATGGCTCCACTGGACCTGTTGGACGACAAATCGCTAAGTCCGCGCCTTCATATGTTAATTGATCAGATAAGCGGTCATGTTGCAGCGGCAAGAAGTTAAACGACACATTCGGTGCTTCTTGATAGATACGCGGCAACGCGAAGGGCAGAATGGTTTGCATCGCGTAATCAGTTGTCGCGATATTAAACGTCTGATCACAACTGCGTGGATCAAACTCACGTGGAGAAAGCAATTGGCGTAGTGACTCCAAAGGCTCACCCAAAGAACGATCAATTTCTAACGCTTTTTGAGTTGGGATCAAGTGCTGACCTTGACGCGTAAACAGCGGATCACCAAGCAGATCGCGTAAACGCCCTAGCACACGACTCATTGCCGATTGGCTTAAATTGAGACGCGTTGCTGCTTTACTGACACTGCTCTCTTCGATCAGTACACGTAATGCGACCAATAAGTTCAGATCTCGACGATAGATGTCTTCTAATTCCACGATTTGCCACTTACCATGTAGGGGATTTAGGTAAATTGTACTCTTCAGGCAAAAAAAATCCCGCCTTTCAGCGGGGAAGCCCAAGAAAAATGGGGATAGTGTCGGAATGAAGTGTCGTTAAACTTGGTGAGCGGTATATCAATAGGTTCCGATTGCAGCAAGAAGCGCTAATTTTCTTGCTCAGATGCACCTGACCATTTGTGCATCTCAATCCAAATCCCAATAATCGTTGCACTCATGCCTACAAGAGGCAGCAATGAGGTTTCAGCTGGTGTTCTGAGTACTAATGCGCAGAACGAGATGAAACACAAAACCGAATAGATGGTTAGTCTGTCTAACGCTGTTAACATCGTCTCTCCTTACCAGTTGTTACCAAATTGTTAATTTAAGGTAAATCAAAAAATTCGGTTTGCCAAGTGGTTATTGAATATTTTTTCAACGAAAGTAAAATTCACCGCTCAGTTAGTTACGAGAATCACATTATGAGTTTTAATCCTGAACTGGCGACCAAGACATTAGAGGCGGAAGGATTACGCTGCCCAGAGCCAGTGATGATGGTCAGGAAGACAATTCGAAACATGCAAGATGGTGAGGTGTTGCTGGTTAAAGCGGACGACCCATCTACGACTCGAGATATCCCGAGTTTCTGTCGATTTATGGATCACCAGTTGATTGCGGCACAAACGGAGCAGCTTCCATACCAGTACCTAATTAAGAAAGGTTTGGAATAATCTCAGCAAGATCAAAAACGGCAGCCCAATAGGCTGCCGTTTGTTTATTCATCGTATTCTAGTGTGCGAACTTCAGATTGTAGCTTGTTCAGTTGCTTTCTCATTGCACGCATCTCTTCGTGCATTGGGATAATATGCGCGACTCGAATCCAAGCCTCTACCGTTAGACCGGTAAGGATGAAGGTCCCTGCCACAATCGGCAGCCACATATCAGTCAGCACCATAGCCAACAAGCACAACGCCAAACCAAAGGTGAATAAATAACTCTGACTCTTTGGGGACATCCCCATATAACGTGTAAGCATAAACTTGCCCTCTCGCCATCATTCACACCATTAAAGTACCATGACAAGTATGGCACTAATATGTCACCCGTCACGGTCTTGAATGATTTTGAGCCGGAGTTTGAACTCGCGCATTACTTCACTAGTTATTGATAATTAACACCATTTACGTGGAAAAATCAGAATAGTGCTGCACCAATAGCAAGAGCAACAAATAGGAAAGCGGTTACCTTACGAATCAACCCTAAAGGCATCTTGTCCGCCGATAGCTTACCGATTAAAACCACAGGCACATTAGCCAGCAGCATACCGATCGTAGTACCAAGAATTACCCAACTCAACGCATCTGCGTATTGCGCCCCCAAGATAGAAGTGGCGATCTGAGTTTTGTCGCCAATCTCCGCAACAAAGAAGGCAATAAAACTAGCAATGAATGGGCCTCGGTTAGAGATCTGCTCGTCGTCATCCAGTTTATCCGGGATCAATACCCAAGCCGCCATGGCGACAAAACTGACCACTAGCACCCACTTAAGGACTTCTGGTGAAAGATAATCGGCCACAACCACACCTAACCATGCAGCCAAAGCGTGGTTGGCAATGGTTGCCAAAAAGATTGCTGCAATAATTGGGATTGGTTTGCGGTAACGACTGGCGAGTAATAGAGATAGCAATTGGGTCTTATCGCCAATTTCTGCTAACGCTACAGTAGTAATTGAAATAGCTAAAACGCTCACGACATGCTCATTGGGGCGGGATAATTATTTTTAACCATAGACAAACCTCACGCCCCACCCCGGTTCGTGATGATTTGTCTAAGGTCTTGCTAAACTCATCGGGCTGATGAGTCTCGAGCGCCATGGTGATTTTGCACCAATTATGTTGACGAACGAACTGAATGAAACAGACATTTCATCGAGTAAGCTACTCCCCAAAGACAGGCGCAATTCTAGCCATGTTTCCTCATCACCTCAAGAGCGAAAGCCAGTGAAAACTCCCTTTTAGGAAAAATTCAGCAGATAAAGCGGTAAAAATCCATTAAAGGAGAAAATTGCCCACGAATTAATCAAGATTAGCTCTACTCCCATGCTCAATATCTGGGTATACTTGATTGTTAATTTATTCAACCGTCATTACTTTGAATCGCCATTGTTGAGGCAAGAAAACCCAACAAAAAAGAGATGTATTCACAAGTAATAAGAGAATCGCGCGAACCTGACTTATGCAAAAATACGATATCAAAACCTTCCAGGGAATGATCCTCGCGCTGCAGGATTATTGGGCTCAAAATGGTTGCACCATTGTTCAACCGCTAGATATGGAAGTAGGTGCGGGTACCTCTCACCCAATGACATGTCTACGAGCACTTGGCCCAGAGCCAATGTCTACAGCTTACGTACAACCTTCACGTCGTCCTACTGATGGTCGTTACGGTGAAAACCCTAACCGCCTTCAGCACTACTACCAATTCCAAGTAGCGCTAAAACCATCGCCAGACAATATTCAAGAGTTGTACTTAGGTTCTCTAGAAGTACTTGGTATTGACCCACTTGTACACGACATCCGTTTCGTAGAAGACAACTGGGAAAACCCAACACTAGGCGCATGGGGTCTAGGCTGGGAAGTTTGGCTAAACGGCATGGAAGTGACTCAGTTCACTTACTTCCAGCAAGTTGGCGGCCTTGAGTGTAAACCAGTAACAGGTGAGATCACTTACGGTATCGAACGTCTAGCAATGTACATCCAAGAAGTAGATTCAGTTTACGATCTTACTTGGAACATCGCACCAGATGGCAGCAAAGTGACTTACGGTGATATCTTCCACCAAAACGAAGTAGAGCAATCGACTTACAACTTTGAACATGCTGACGTTGAATTCCTATTCAGCTTCTTTGAGCAATGTGAAAAAGAGTGTAAAGAGCTGCTTGAGCTTGAAAAGCCACTGCCACTACCAGCTTACGAGCGCATCCTTAAAGCAGGTCACGCATTCAACTTACTAGACGCACGTAAAGCGATCTCAGTAACTGAACGTCAACGTTACATCCTGCGCATCCGCAACCTGACGAAAGCAGTTGCAGAAGCATACTACGCATCGCGTGAAGCTCTTGGCTTCCCAATGTGTAAGAAAGAACAAGCGTAAGGGGTAGAGTAACATGGCAAAAGAATTTCTAATCGAGCTAGGTACAGAAGAGCTACCACCAACGCAACTTCGCACTCTAGCTGAAGCATTTGCAGCAAACTTCGAAACAGAACTAAAAGGCGCTGAGCTTGCTCACGAAGGCGTGAAATGGTTCGCGGCACCTCGTCGTCTTGCATTAAAAGTAGCAGCACTAGCAGACAGCCAGTCTGACAAAGTTGTTGAAAAACGTGGTCCTGCGGTTTCTGCAGCGTTTGACGCGGAAGGCAACCCAACAAAAGCGGCTCAAGGCTGGGCACGCGGTTGTGGCATCACGGTTGACCAAGCAGAGCGCATGGTAACAGACAAAGGTGAATGGCTACTGTTCAAACAAGAAGTGAAAGGTCAGCCAACGTCTGAGATCGTCGTTGAACTTGCAGCGAAAGCACTAGCAAACCTACCTATCGCAAAACCAATGCGCTGGGGTAACAAAACGACTCAATTTATCCGTCCAGTTAAGACGCTAACCATGCTAATGGGCAGTGATCTAATCGAAGGCGAGATCCTTGGTGTCGCTTCTGACCGCACGATCCGTGGTCACCGCTTCATGGGTGAGCAAGAGTTCACTATCGATTCTGCTGAGCAATACCCTGCGATCCTAGAAGAGCGCGGTAAAGTAATGGCAGATTACGAAGCGCGTAAAGCAATCATCCTAGCTGACGCACAAAAAGCGGCAGCAGCGGTTGGCGGTATCGCTGATCTAGAAGATGACCTAGTAGAAGAAGTAACGTCTCTGGTTGAATGGCCAGTAGTACTAACAGCGAAGTTCGAAGAAGAGTTCCTAAAAGTGCCTTCTGAAGCGTTGGTTTACACCATGAAAGGTGACCAAAAATACTTCCCTGTTTACGACGAAAACAAGAAGCTACTACCTAACTTCATCTTCGTATCGAACATCGAATCAAAAGAGCCTCGTTACGTAATCGAAGGTAATGAGAAAGTGGTTCGTCCTCGTCTTGCTGACGCAGAGTTCTTCTTCAACACAGACCGTAAGCGTCCGCTTATCGACCGTCTGCCTGAACTAGAGCAAGCGATCTTCCAAAAGCAACTGGGTACGATCAAAGACAAAACAGACCGCATCACAGAACTTGCTGGCTACATTGCTGAGCAAATCGGTGCTGACGTTGAGAAATCAAAGCGTGCTGGTCTACTAGCAAAATGTGACCTAATGACCTCAATGGTATTCGAATTCACGGATACTCAAGGTGTTATGGGTATGCACTATGCTCGCCACGACGGTGAAGCAGAAGAAGTTGCAGTAGCACTGAACGAGCAATACATGCCTCGTTTCGCAGGTGATGAACTACCATCAAACGGTGTTTCAACTGCAGTTGCAATGGCAGACAAGCTAGACACTATCGTAGGTATCTTCGGTATTGGTCAAGCACCTAAAGGCAGCGACCCATTCGCACTACGCCGCGCATCTCTAGGTGTACTACGTATCATCGTTGAATACGGCTACAACCTAGATCTTGTTGACCTAGTAGCGAAAGCGAAGTCTCTATTTGGCGACCGCCTAACCAACGACAACGTTGAACAAGACGTTATCGAGTTCATGCTTGGTCGTTTCCGTGCTTGGTACCAAGACGAAGGCTTCAGCGTAGACATCATTCAAGCGGTTCTAGCTCGTCGTCCGACTAAACCAGCAGACTTCGACCAACGAGTTAAAGCGGTTTCTCACTTCCGTGAACTGGAAGCGGCAGAGTCTCTAGCAGCAGCGAACAAACGTGTAGGTAACATCCTAGCGAAATTCGACGGCGAACTAGCAGCAGACATCGACCTAGCACTTCTACAAGAAGACGCAGAGAAAGCACTAGCAGAAAGCGTTGAAGTAATGACGGAAGCGCTAGAGCCAGCATTTGCTACAGGTAACTACCAAGAAGCCCTAAGCAAGCTAGCTGACCTACGTGAACCAGTTGATGCGTTCTTTGATAACGTAATGGTAATGGCAGACGACGAAGCACTTAAGAAGAACCGTCTAACACTACTGAACAACCTGCGTAACCTGTTCCTACAGATCGCAGACATTTCTTTGCTTCAAAAGTAATTCATTACTCTTAGAAGTGATTAAGAGATAAGTAAAAGGGAAGCATCTGCTTCCCTTTTTTGTTGCCTTCAAACCGATGAAGGTGACGCTTATTATTCATTTTGTGAACAAGACTAAAATTTGTAGGGTGAGACGCGTTTAACTTGTTGGTGTAGAGCTCGGATTGTAGAGGCACAGTTTTGCTATAACTGGACTGTTTATTCGGGGGAAGGACACAATGAAAAAAACAATTCTCGCACTCTCTATCGGTCTACTGAGCGCCTGCAGCCAGATTCCAGAAAATGCCATCGTATTAAGCGTTGGTGATGACACCGCTGTTTTTGAGGAAAACTCACAAGGCTTACTTGTCGCCGAGCAAAGACTCGATAAAGGCAGCTACACCTTTACCATTGCTGACAGCAAGCAAAGCTGTGGCAGTAGCTTTGCCCTAGCAGAAGAAGATCGCATCAAGTTCAATCGTCCATTAAAAATGGATAACTGCGCCACTGACGCACAAATGCCGCTGCGCATCTTCAAAGCCAATAACTATCAATTTACGCTCAACCCAACCACCAATGAGCTGACGGTAAAAATCAAACCAAAACAGACTCAGGACATCACCTACTCTTGCCCTGTCGCAACTGACGCGCCAAAAACCATCAACGTTGCTCAAACCTTTAATGATGGCACTGTCGTTCGCGATGCCTTAACCGGACAAGAAGCCACCGTCGCCAATGGCAGCGTCACCATGCAGCCGGGTCCTATGAGCCAAGGTCTACTGCTGCTAGAAGAAGTTGAACAGCAAGCCGATAAACCGTTCAGCTGGGATAACGCGACGGTGTACTTCGTCATGACTGACCGCTTCTACAATGGCAACCCAGACAACGACAACAGCTACGGTCGCAGCAAAGATGGAAAATACGAGATTGGCACCTTCCACGGTGGTGACTTAGCGGGTCTGACGAAAAAACTCGATTACATCGAATCACTTGGTGTCAATGCTATCTGGATAACCTCACCACTGGAACAAATCCACGGCTGGGTTGGTGGCGGCGATAAAGGCGACTTTAAGCACTATGGCTACCACGGCTACTATCACCAAGATTGGACCAAGCTTGATGCCAACATGGGTACCGAAGATGAACTCAGAACCTTCGTTGATACCGCTCATAAGAAAGGCATCCGCGTGATTTGGGATGTAGTCATGAACCACACAGGCTACGCAACATTAGCAGACATGCAGGAATTCGGCTTTGGTCAGCTTTACCTTGATGACCAAGAAGCCAAAGAAGTCCTCGGTGAAAAATGGACCGACTGGCAGCCAAAATCAGGACAAAGCTGGCACAGCTTCAACGACTACATCAAATACGGTGATAGCGAAGCGTGGGATAAATGGTGGGGCAAAGATTGGATCCGCACCGACATTGGTGACTACGATGCTCCGGGCTACAACGACATCACCATGTCTTTGAACTACCTACCGGATCTCAAAACCGAATCGACTCAGAAAACCGGATTACCAAACTTCTTCCGCAATAAAAACACCAATGCGCAAGATGAGCTGCAAACCCCACGTGAACATCTGATTACGTGGTTATCCGATTGGGTGCGCGACTATGGCATTGATGGCTTCCGTGTCGACACCGCTAAACACGTTGAAATGGAAGCGTGGGCAGAGTTGAAAGCCAGCACCACCCAAGCGCTTGCCCAGTGGAAGAAAAACAACCCGGACAAAGCTTTGGATGATCTACCTTTCTGGATGACGGGTGAAGTGTGGGCACACAGCGTAGTGAAGAGCCCGTATTTCGATAACGGCTTCGATTCCATCATCAACTTCGAGTTCCAATCTGACGTGGCACCAAAAGCGCTGAAGTGTTTCGCTCAACTTGATAATGATTACCGCCGTTATGCAGAGCGCATCAATACCGATCCTGAGTTCAACGTGTTGAGCTACCTATCTTCACACGATACACAGCTGTTTTGGTCAGCACGCAGCCGCAGCTTTGATGACCAAGCTCGTGCCGCAAATGCACTGATGCTGGCTCCAGGTGCAGTACAGATCTATTACGGTGATGAGATAGCTCGTGATTTTGGCATTACTGGTTCAGATGCTCACCAAGGCACACGCTCAGATATGCCATGGGATAAGATTCATGGCGAGCGTGAAGATCTACTGCAACATTGGCAAAAGTTGGGTGAATTCCGTAAACGCCACCCAGCGGTTGCTCAAGGTAAGCACATCACTCGCAATCAAGAAGGTTACTACGCGTTCGAACGCCAATACCAAGACGATAAGGTGCTGATTGTTTACACCGGAGAGTAAGTCATACTCTCTCCACCAGCAAGGGAAGCATAAGCTTCCCTTTTTTATTGCTCTTTTTGCCTTTTTATCTCGTACCTCTGGTCTGATGACACACTTTTTTCTTTTTCGGCTTAATTCACACTTTGCGTTAATTACGCATTGAGGTAAGGTCAAGGATTACTCGATAAGCCGATAAAACATCGGCACAAAGCATACACAAAGCAATCACAATGAATTAGGTATAACGACAAATGCAGTTCTCTAAGTTTGGTGAAAAATTTAATCAGTATTCAGGTATCACGCAGTTAATGGACGATTTGAATGATGGTCTGCGCACACCAGGTGCCATCATGCTCGGTGGAGGCAACCCAGCCGCCATTCCTGCCATGCTCGATTACTTTCGCCAAGCCAGTGAGGAAATGCTCGCCAGTGGGGAGCTTGTCGCTGCCCTCGCCAACTATGACGGCCCGCAGGGCAAAGATGCGTTCGTTAAAGCGCTGGCTCAGTTATTCCGTGAAACTTACGGCTGGGATATTTCCGAGAAGAACATCAGCCTAACTAACGGCAGCCAAAGTGGCTTTTTCTACTTGTTCAACTTGTTGGCAGGTAAACAGCCAGACGGTTCGCACAAGAAAGTGCTACTGCCTATCGCGCCTGAGTACATCGGTTATGGTGATGCAGGCATTGATGAAGATATCTTTGTCTCATACCACCCAGAAATCGAGCTGTTAGATAACGGTCTGTTTAAATACCACGTCGATTTTGAGCAGCTAAAAGTCGATGACTCTGTTGCAGCAATCTGCGCGTCTCGCCCAACCAATCCAACAGGTAACGTACTGACAGACGAAGAAGTACGTAAGCTGGATAAACTGGCACGTGAAAACAACATCCCACTGATCATTGATAACGCCTATGGTCTGCCGTTCCCGAACATCATCTTTGAAGATGTCGAGCCGTTCTGGAATGAAAACACCATCCTATGCATGAGCCTATCTAAACTTGGCTTGCCAGGTGTGCGTTGTGGCATTGTGATTGCGAGTGAAGAAATCACTCAAGCGTTAACCAATATGAACGGCATCATCAGCCTAGCACCGGGCAGTGTTGGTCCAGCGCTGGCAAACCACATCATTGGCAAAGGCGATCTGCTTAAACTGAGCTCAGAGGTGATTAAGCCGTTCTACAAGCAGAAGTCGCAACGTGCGGTTGAGCTGCTACAAGAAGCGATTACCGATGAGCGATTCCGCATCCACAAACCGGAAGGCGCTATCTTCTTGTGGTTATGGTTCGATGAACTGCCAATTACGACAATGGAGTTGTACCAACGCTTGAAAGCACGTGGGGTATTGATTGTTCCAGGTGAATACTTCTTTATTGGTCAGAAGGACGAGTGGGATCATGCACACCAATGCTTGCGTATGAACTACGTTCAAGATGATGAGATGATGCAAAAAGGTATTGCGATTATCGCAGAAGAAGTGGAAAAGGCTTACCGCGAAGGTAAATAGACTTGTTAACTCAGCCGTTGTTCTCTTTGAAATTACGGCTTTGAAATAGCAGCTTTGAAAGCCCCAAACTAAAAAGAGCGCCCATATGGCGCTCTTTCTCATTCTATAACCGTTTGGTTAACTGAAATGTCATCAGCTGATTAGCTGTTTTCAATCAGATTGTTGCCACCGATAGCAATCTTACGCGGTTGCATCGCTTCTGGAATTTCACGAACTAAATCGATATGAAGTAGACCGTTTTCCATTGATGCACCAACGACTTTTACGTAATCCGCAAGTTGGAATTTACGTTCAAAATCGCGTTCTGCAATGCCTTGGTAAACGTAGTTTTTACCTTCTTCTGCTTTACGCTCGCCCTTCACAATCAACATGTTTTCGTTTTGAGTCAAATCGAGCTGATCTTCAGCAAAGCCTGCAACTGCCATCGTAATACGATAGTTGTGCTCGTCTT
The DNA here is from genome assembly GCF_036533715.1 of Vibrio sp. M260121. Lineage (NCBI taxonomy): Bacteria > Pseudomonadati > Pseudomonadota > Gammaproteobacteria > Vibrionales > Vibrionaceae > Vibrio > Vibrio sp. M260121. The sequence continues at coordinate 18,424 of NZ_JATABF010000021.1, forward strand.
TTTGCTCGATGTTGTATGGAGGGTAACCGCCAGAAGTGTTCTTCGCAGAGCTTGCTTCCATCAGGTTGAACAGACGGTCGAAGCCAATTGCATTACGGTATAGTGGTGAGAAATCTACATTACGCATAATCTATCCTCTTTTAAGCAATAGTCTTAGCCCAGATGAAGGTCATCCACGTGGCGCATTTATGCAAGAAAACGCCGAGCTAAGGGATCCGATGATTCATTCCTCTGACCTACTCTTTAGGTGCGGGGACATGATGTCGAATCTAGGGTCAAGTTGTGTGCTAAAACTGAGTATCCTCTCCTGAGCGATCTCGTTTAGCGATTCCTGAGGCGCTGTTCTTCTCTTGTTGAGCAAGTTAGCCATCCCTCTTCATAACTAGATATAAGGTCGAAAAATGGGCTTTCAAGGGATCCAGTGAAAATATTTTTAGAACCATAGAGCGCAGCCGTTCTCGTATCTCGCCTCTTTTATCTGGTTTCTCTCACTCAATAAAAAAGCACCACCCGAAGGCAGTGCTTTTAAAATTCTATCAAAAGAAATTTAGATTCGTTTTTCCGCAGGGGGATATGCTTAGTTCTAGGAGAAGGCGCGCAACATACAAGTGTATGTGAGCACCTTCGACAACGAAATCAGCATATCCAGCAAAGGAAAAATAGTCTAAACGTCTAGGTTTGCTACTTTCAGCGCATTCTCTTCGATGAAGTTACGACGCGGCTCAACTTGGTCACCCATTAGCGTTGTGAACAATTGGTCTGCGCCTACTGCATCTTCAATGGTTACTTGCATCATGCGACGTGTCTCAGGGTCCATTGTGGTTTCCCAAAGCTGATCTGGGTTCATCTCACCTAGACCTTTGTAGCGCTGTAGGCTTAGACCACGACGCGACTCTTTGATTAGCCACTCAAGTGCCGATGCGAAGCTTGATACCGGCTGAGTACGCTCACCACGCTTGATGTAAGCGCCTTCTTCTAGCAGGCCGTCTAGTGCTTCAGATAGATCCGCTAGCTTGCCGTACTCTTTCGAGTTCAGTAGGTCGATGCTTAGTGCGTAGTCATGAGTCACACCGTGAGTACGTACGATGATCTTAGGTAGGTTTAGACCTAGCTCTTCGTGTTGCTCAACTTCAAAGCTGTATTGACTTGCGCCCACTTCTTTCGCGTTTAGCTGTTCAACTAGCTGTTTTGTCCACGCTTCTACTGCTGCTGCATCGTGACATTGCTCTGCCGTTAGACGCGGCGTGTAGATTAGCTCATGAACTAGCGCGCTTGGGTAACGGCGGCTCATACGATCCGCTAGCTTGATACCAGCATTGTATTGCTGAACTAGCTTCTCTAGCGCTTCGCCTGCCAATGCTGGCGCTTCTGCGTTTACGTGTAGCGATGCGTTATCAAGTGCCAAAGCAACTTGGTATTGGTTCATCGCGTCTTCGTCTTTGATGTACTGCTCTTGCTTACCTTTCTTCACTTTGTAAAGCGGTGGCTGAGCGATGTACACGTAGCCACGCTCAATAAGCTCTGGCATTTGACGGTAGAAGAAGGTCAACAGTAGCGTACGGATGTGCGAACCATCGACGTCAGCATCGGTCATGATGATGATGTTGTGGTAACGCAGTTTGTCCGGGTTGTACTCGTCACGACCGATACCACAGCCCAGTGCAGTGATCAGCGTAGCTACTTCTTGAGAAGAAAGCATCTTGTCGAAACGCGCTTTTTCTACGTTAAGAATCTTACCTTTTAGCGGTAGGATTGCTTGGTTCTTACGGTTACGGCCTTGTTTTGCGGAGCCGCCTGCCGAATCACCCTCCACTATGTATAGTTCAGAGAGTGCTGGATCTTTTTCCTGACAGTCTGCAAGTTTGCCTGGTAGACCTGCTAGGTCTAGTGCGCCTTTACGACGAGTCATTTCACGAGCTTTACGCGCTGCTTCACGAGCACGAGCTGCATCGATGATTTTCGAACAAACCATCTTCGCTTCTGTCGGGTTCTCAATCAGGAACTCAGACAGTTTCTCACCCATTGCTGATTCAACCGCTGACTTCACTTCAGAAGAAACCAGTTTGTCTTTCGTTTGGCTAGAGAACTTAGGATCTGGCACTTTAACTGAAACAACCGCAGTTAGACCTTCACGAGCGTCATCACCAGACGTTGCTGTTTTCGCTTTCTTAGAGAAACCTTCTTTATCCATAAAGGTATTCAGCGTACGTGTTAACGCAGCACGGAAACCAGCAAGGTGAGTACCACCATCGCGTTGCGGGATGTTGTTAGTGAAACAGTAGATGTTCTCTTGGAAGCCGTCGTTCCATTGCATTGCTACTTCTACAGCAATGCCATCTTCACGTTCAAAATCGAAGTGGAAGATTTTCTCAATGATTGGAGTTTTGTTGGTGTTTAGGTGTTCAACGAACGCTTGAATACCGCCTTCAAACATGAAGTGGTCACTCTTGTCTGCTTCACGCTCATCAACCAGCTTGATAGAAACACCTGAGTTTAGGAAAGAAAGCTCACGTAGACGTTTTGCTAGGATATCGTAATGGAATTCGATATTTGTGAAGGTTTCAGCGCTTGGCCAGAAGCGGATTTGTGTACCCGTTTGCTCAGTATCACCGATTACTGCTAGTGGCGCTTGAGGCTCACCATGATGGTAAGTTTGCGTATGAATATGACCGCCGCGGTGGATAGTCAGAACCACTTTTTCAGACAGTGCGTTTACTACTGAAACACCTACGCCGTGAAGACCGCCCGATACTTTGTATGAGTTATCGTCGAACTTACCACCAGCGTGAAGTACCGTCATGATAACTTCTGCAGCCGATACTTTTTCTTCTGGGTGCATTTCTGTTGGAATGCCACGACCATCATCCGTAACTGAAACCGAGTTGTCCTCATGAATTGTCACAACGATGTCTTTACAGTGACCTGCCAACGCTTCATCAATTGAGTTATCCACCACTTCGAAGACCATGTGGTGAAGACCAGTGCCGTCGTCCGTGTCGCCGATGTACATACCTGGACGCTTACGTACCGCATCCAGACCCTTCAGTACCTTAATACTCGATGAATCGTAATTTTCAGACATGAGTTTCTCTCTTCTAGTTTGACTCTATCCTGCCATGTTCCACATGAAACAATTTGCCCGTATCGTCCAACATATCGGCGATTTGGCTTTCAGTGATAGAGCTTACAAATACTTGTGCGCCCGTCTCTTTCAAGCAGTCCGCTAGACGCTTGCGACGTTGGCTGTCTAATTCCGACGCAAAGTCGTCAATTAGGTAAATACATTGTTTTCCGGTCATTTCGGTAAGGTGTTGCCCCTGCGCGACACGCAATGCACACACCATGAGTTTTAATTGACCGCGTGACAAAACGTCCTCAACGGGCGTTCCGTTCACTTTAATGCGCAGATCAGCTTTATTCGGGCCACTAAAGGTGTAACCCAATGACTGATCACGCTCGAAATTTTTTTCTAGTATCTCATGATAAGGGGTATCTTTGTCCCATCCACGATAATACTTTAATTGGATCTCAAATTCTGGCAAAAATGTCTGACAGATGGTTTCCGCTACGGTTTTCATCTGTTCGATGTACAGCGCTCGCCATTGACTGATGTTTTCAGCCAAACGCGCCATCTCTTGATCCCAATAACTGAGTTCGCGATAACTTCTGGCGGTTTTAAGCAGTGCATTGCGTTGCTTGTTAAGACGCTTGAAACGTCCCCATGCATCATAGAAAGCTGGCTCAGTGTGAAAAACGCCCCAGTCGATGAATGCACGACGATGTTTTGGACCATCCGTTAGTAGATCAAATCCTTCTGGATGTATCAACTGCAAAGGCAAAACTTGTGCAAGTTGCGCCAGTTTTTGTCCAGATTGACCGCCTATTTTAACCTCTGTTGAGCCATCACGCTGCTTATTAATGCCGATAGGTAGCTCAAATTGATCCGAGTTCAAAAAACGACCATGAACAAACAGTTCGTCACACTCATTTTGGATAACTCGACCCGTCAGCGAACTCTTGAAAGAGCGTCCGTGTCCGAGCAAGTAAATCGCTTCTAGGACACTGGTTTTACCGCTGCCGTTCGGCCCAATAAGAAAGTTAAAGCCTGCTGATAGGTCAATATCACAGGCTTTAATGTTTCGAAACTGCTGAATGATGAGGCGAGAAAGTGGCATTCAGATGGCTTATAGACGAATTGGCATCACCACGTACATGGCACTGTCGTCGTCTGCGTTTTCAATCAACGCACTTGCGTTCGCATCTGACATCGACACACGTACGTTATCGCAACGCAGTGTATTAAGCACATCAAGCACGTAGCTAACGTTGAAGCCGATCTCGATAGCGTCACCTTCAAAGGTCACGTCTAGCATTTCTTCTGCTTCTTCTTGCTCTGGGTTGTTAGCAGTAATGCGCATTTCACTGCCCGCAAGATTTACACGAACACCACGGAATTTTTCATTAGAAAGAATCGCTGCACGAGAAAACGCTTGGCGTAATTCATCACAGCTTGCTTCTAATGTTTTGGTCGTACTTTGTGGCATTACGCGGCGATAGTCAGGGAAACGACCATCAACAAGCTTAGAAGTGAAGATAAAGTTGTTCACTTCTGCACGCACATTTGAACTACCAATTTGTAGCACGACAGGTTGCTCTGGCGCGTCCATTAGCTTCACAAGTTCTTGTACACCCTTACGCGGCACGATGATTTGCTTCTGTGCGAAATCAGCACCGAGTTGTGTTTGAGATACCGCCATACGGTGACCGTCAGTTGCCACGCTACGTAGCGTCGTACCGTCGATTTCAAACAACATACCGTTGAGGTAGTAACGAACGTCTTGGTTCGCCATTGAGAATTGTGTTTTCTCGATCAGCGTACGCAGATCAGACTGAGTTAGTGACACTTCCACTTCACTCTGCCAATCTTCAATGTTCGGGAAATCGTTCGCTGGAAGCGTCGCCAGTGAGAAACGGCTACGGCCTGAACGAACTTGCACGCGATCGCCTTCTAGTACGAAGGTGATGATAGAGTCGTCTGGTAGACCACGGCAGATATCAAGAAATTTACGAGAAGGAACGGTAATACTGCCCGCTTCAAAATCCCCTTCTAGAGCCACTTTGCTCACCAATTCCACTTCCAAATCGGTTGCAGTCATGGATAACACGTTCTCTTCTACTTTAATCAGTAGGTTACCAAGAATTGGTAGGGTTGGTCGGCCACCTAGTGCACCCGAAACCTGTTGTAGCGGTTTGATTAAATGACTACGTTCAATGGTAAATTTCATGCTTGGCTCTTTACGCTGTCAGCTCAATTAATGATTTGCTTAGAATACTGTCATTCTAACCGATTACGAAGACAGGGTGCGAATCAAGTTAGAGTAATCTTCTTTAATATCGTGGCTCTCTTCACGCAGTTGCTCAATCTTGCGACATGCATGCAGTACTGTGGTGTGGTCACGACCACCAAACGCATCACCAATTTCTGGCAAGCTGTGATTGGTCAACTCTTTTGCCAACGCCATCGCCAACTGACGAGGACGAGCAACCGAGCGAGAGCGACGTTTAGATAGTAGGTCAGCAACCTTAATCTTATAATATTCAGCGACCGTCTTTTGAATGTTGTCGATCGTTACGAGCTTCTCTTGTAGAGCAAGCAGATCGCGCAGCGCTTCACGAACAAAATCAATCGTAATTGGACGACCAGTGAAGTTTGCGTTTGCGATTACGCGGTTCAGTGCACCTTCCAGTTCACGAACGTTAGAGCGTAGGCGCTTAGCAATAAAGAACGCCACTTCATCCGCTAGGTGGATTTGGTGGTCTTCAGCTTTCTTCATCAAGATCGCCACACGAGTTTCAAGCTCTGGTGGCTCGATCGCGACGGTTAGACCCCAACCGAAACGTGATTTCAGACGATCTTCTACACCGCTGATCTCTTTTGGATAACGGTCAGATGTCAGGATGATCTGTTGGTTACCTTCTAATAGTGCATTGAAGGTATGGAAGAATTCTTCTTGCGAGCGCTCTTTATTAGCAAAGAATTGGATGTCATCGATAAGTAGCGCATCAACACTGCGGTAGTAGCGTTTGAATTCTTCAATCGCGTTGTTTTGCAGTGCTTTCACCATATCTTGCACAAAACGCTCAGAGTGCATGTACACCACTTTTGCGTTGGGATTGTTATCCACAATCGCGTTACCTACCGCGTGCAAAAGGTGGGTTTTACCCAAACCTGTACCACCGTATAAGAATAGTGGGTTATAGGCTGCGCCTGGGTTATCCGAAACTTGACGAGCAGCAGCAAGACCCAATTGGTTCGACTTACCTTCTACGAAGTTGTTGAACTTGTGTTTTGGGTTCACGTTTGAACGGTGGTTGATGTCAGCGATCGCTTGCGCGTCGTCATCCCACGTTTTATGCACAGGCTTACGTGCTTGCAGTTGAGCAGGCGCTGAAGATTCTGCAGCCACGTCTGCCGGCGTACGTGTCGGTGCCGGTTTTGGTGCTGCAACTGGGCGACTGCCCACTTCAAAGCGCAGGCTAGGTACGTCGTTACCGCAGTATTCTTGCAGTAAACGATTGATGCTGTTCAGGTACTTGTCGCGAACCCAATCCAACACGAAGCGGTTAGGTGCGAACAGAGTGAGAGTATTGTCATTGAGCTCCGCTTGTAACGGACGAACCCACATGCTGAATTCTGTAGCTGGTAGCTCTTCTTGAAGCTGCTGCAAACATTGCAACCAAAGCGAAGATGACACGGTGCCCCCACTGAGTATTTGAATTATCGGAAAAGACTGGCAATTTTACCTGTTGATAACCAAGATCGCCAGCAATTGATCGACGATCCAGTGAATAAGATCTAAGTTATTCACAATTATTTCGCCCAACTAAGCGAGATCAACACATCTTGCCCCAAATTTGCCCACACATTGATCCACATTTGGGCAAAATCAGCCAGATCGAGCAATTGGTGATAACTCTGTGAATGAATTTCGGTTCATCGATTTTTTTCGATCGTCATTTCTGCTCTTTCCGATCGTTTTTTCATCATTTATCCCTATATCTTGGCTACTATCTATACCAAATAAGATCTTATTACTCTGAGGTCTAGGTTATTGCACTTGGTTATTTCTTTAATTGAGCTAACTGACAGTAGTATTTCCAACCATAAAAGTATGGAGATGTATTATGAAAAACTGGATTAAGGTTGCCGTTGCAGCCATCGCTTTGTCTGCCGCGACCGTTCAAGCGGCAGTCGACACTGCCGCTACTGAAGTAAAAGTAGGCATGTCTGGCCGTTACTTCCCATTCACCTTTGTGAAGCAAGATAAGCTGCAAGGCTTTGAAGTGGATATGTGGGATGAGATCGGTAAACGTAACGATTACAAGATCGAATACGTCACAGCGAACTTTTCTGGTTTATTTGGCCTACTAGAAACGGGCCGTATTGATACTATCTCGAACCAGATCACCATGACAGATGCGCGTAAGGCGAAATACCTATTTGCTGACCCATACGTAGTAGACGGTGCGCAAATTACCGTGCGTAAAGGCAACGACAGTATTCAAGGTGTGGAAGATCTAGCAGGCAGAACCGTTGCGGTTAACCTAGGCTCTAACTTTGAGCAGTTGCTTCGCAGCTACGACAAAGACGGCAAGATCAACATCAAGACTTACGATACTGGTATTGAACACGATGTAGCTTTGGGTCGTGCTGATGCGTTCGTTATGGACCGTCTGTCTGCATTAGAACTGATTAAGAAAACCGGTCTACCGCTACAACTTGCGGGTGAACCATTTGAAACGATTCAAAACGCTTGGCCATTCGTTGATAACGAAAAAGGTCGTAAGCTACAGGCAGAAGTGAATAAAGCACTTGAAGAGATGCGTGCCGACGGAACAGTAGAGAAGATTTCAGTGAAATGGTTTGGTGCCGACATCACTAAGTAAAACTTCTCTTCTTTTAGGACGCAGAGCTTTATCTCGCGTCCTTTTTTAACTCAATGACAAGGTGGAACTTCGTATTCCACCTTTTCTTTTCTCAAGGTAAGTCGTATGGGATTTGATTTTAATTACATGTTGGAACTGCTGCCAATACTGCTCAAGTATCTTGGCACAACCATGGAAATGGCCACATGGGGATTGGTCTTTTCACTGATTCTAGCCGTCATTTTAGCGAACATTCGCGTATTTAAGCTGCCAGTTCTCGATCAATTGAGCCAACTTTATATCAGTTTCTTCCGTGGTACCCCACTTCTAGTACAACTGTTTTTGCTTTACTACGGCTTACCGCAAATCTTCCCGTTCATGGTGGGCATTGATGCCTTTTCCGCGGCAGTGATTGGTTTGACATTGCACTTTGCCGCCTACATGGCAGAGAGCATTCGTGCCGCTATCATTGGTATTGATCGCAGTCAAATGGAAGCGAGCTTGTCAGTGGGGATGACAACACCTCAAGCGATGCGTCGGATTATTTTGCCACAAGCAACGCGAGTCGCACTGCCTTCATTGATGAACTACTTCATCGATATGATTAAGTCCACTTCCCTCGCCTTCACGTTGGGTGTGGCTGAAATCATGGCTAAAGCACAAATGGAAGCCTCTTCTAGCTTCCGCTTCTTCGAAGCTTTCCTTGCCGTCGCTCTTATTTACTGGGGTGTGGTGGTGATTCTGACTCGAGTACAAATATGGGCAGAGGCAAAATTGAATAAGGCGTACGTACGATGATCAAATTAGAAAATATCCACAAACGCTTTGGCGAAACAGAAGTCCTTAAAGGTATTGATCTCGATATCAAGCAAGGTGAGATCATCGTTATTATTGGTTCAAGTGGTACGGGTAAATCGACCCTATTGCGCACCGTTAACTTCTTAGAGCAAGCGGATGAAGGTCGCATTACCATCGATGACATCTCCGTAGATACACAAAAACATACCAAAGCCGAAGTATTGGCTCTACGCCGCCGAACTGGGTTTGTTTTTCAAAACTATGCCCTATTTGCTCATATGACTGCGCGTCAGAACATTGCAGAAGGCCTGATTACCGTACGTGGCTGGAAGAAAGATGACGCACTAAAACGTGCACAAGAAATTCTCGACGACATTGGTCTTGGCGATAAAGGCGAAAGTTATCCAGCGGCGCTGTCTGGAGGTCAACAGCAGCGTGTAGGTATTGGCCGTGCAATGGCCTTACAGCCGGAACTGTTGCTTTTTGATGAGCCAACGTCTGCACTGGATCCTGAGTGGGTTGGAGAAGTTCTCTCATTAATGAAGAAGTTAGCTAACCAACACCAGACAATGCTAGTGGTAACGCATGAGATGCAATTTGCCAAAGAAGTGGCTGACAGAGTGATCTTTATGGCCGAAGGCAACATTGTTGAACAAGGTTCTCCACAGGATATTTTCGACAATCCACAAGATCCTAGATTGAAAAAATTCCTTAACCAAGTGGGAATAGAGTAAAGATCAAGCATTAGGATCAATCGATCCTTGAGATTTTACTCACACTACGTATAATCGCCCGGCCGGAATTTCATACACATGAGTCATTGACACATTATGTGAGTGTGATTACAATTCCGCCTCTTTGTTGAGAGGCGTCGGTTGTTCTTCTCTATATAAAGAGCTTCTTTATATAAAGAAAGCATATTGCCCACGCCGGGTTTAACAAGAACCTAAAACTACTGATCAGTAAAGGTAATTATCATGAAACGCACTTTTCAACCTACAGTTCTAAAGCGCAAGCGTACTCACGGCTTCCGTGCTCGCATGGCAACTAAGAACGGTCGTAAAGTTATCAACGCACGTCGTGCAAAAGGCCGTGCGCGCCTATCAAAATAATCGCTAGTTTATTTTGAACACGTACGCGTTTAATCGGGAGTTACGCTTGTTAACTCCCGAGCATTATCAAAACGTCTTCCAGCAAGCTCATCGAGCTGGCTCGCCTCATTTCACCATCATTGCTCGCAATAACAAACTTTCTCATCCACGATTAGGTTTAGCTGTTCCGAAAAAGCAAATCAAAACTGCTGTCGGTCGTAACCGTTTTAAGCGTTTGGCTCGTGAAAGCTTTCGTAACAATCAACATCAGCTTCCAAATAAAGATTTTGTTGTGATCGCGAAGAAAAGCGCGCAAGATTTAAGCAATGAGGAATTATTTAAGTTGTTTGATAAGCTATGGCATCGCCTGTCTCGCCCTTCACGTGGATAGCCATTGGGCTCGTTAATCTTTATCGCTGGTTTATCAGCCCTCTGATTGGTCCTCGCTGCCGGTTCACACCAACTTGTTCCACTTACGCACTAGAAGCTTTGAGAGCTCACGGTTTTGTAAAAGGATGTTGGTTATCAGGCAAACGTCTATTAAAATGCCACCCTTTGAATGAAGGGGGGTATGACCCCGTTCCACCAGTCCAAAAACAAGACAGAGATAACTAACGATGGATTCTCAACGTAATATCCTGCTCATCGCTCTGGCACTGGTTTCTTTCTTGCTGTTTCAACAGTGGCAAGTAGCAAAGAATCCAGCACCTCAAGCGGTTGAACAGGCTCAATCAAGCAGTACTCTACCTGCACCATCTTTTGCGGATGAGCTAGACCCAGTTCCTGGTCAACAGCAAGCTTCTGCAAAAACTATCACAGTAACGACTGATGTTTTAACTCTGTCGATCGACACCGTTGGTGGCGATGTGGTACATGCCGACCTGAACAAATACTCTGCTGAACTTGATTCATCAGACCCATTCGTTCTGCTAAAAGACACTAAAGGTCACCAGTTCATCGCACAAAGCGGTCTAGTGGGTCCTCAAGGTATCGACCTTAGCAGCACTAACCGTCCTCACTACAACGTGAGCGCAGACAGCTTCACTCTAGCTGACGGTCAAGATGAACTACGCGTTCCAATGACTTTCACTGCGAATGGCATCGAATACATCAAGACTTACGTATTAAAACGTGGCAGCTACGCGCTGAACGTAGAATACGATGTCGTGAACAACTCTGGTAACAACGCAACATTTGGTATGTACGCTCACTTGCGTCAAAACCTAATGGACGCTGGTGGTAGCATCACAATGCCTACTTACCGTGGCGGCGCTTACTCTACAGAAGACGTTCGTTACAAGAAATACAGCTTCGAAGATATGCAGGATCGTAACCTGTCTATCAACCTAGCGGATGGCCAAGGTTGGGCAGCAATGATCCAACACTACTTCGCTGCAGCTTGGATCCCACGCAACGAACCAGGTACTAACCTGTACACTCGCGTGATTGGTAACCTAGGCGACATCGGCGTGCGTATGCCAAACAAAACTATCGCAACGGGCGACCAAGCGAAGTTTGAAGCAACACTATGGGTTGGTCCTAAGCTACAAAACGAAATGGCAGCAGTGGCACCAAACCTAGATCTAGTAGTGGACTACGGCTGGCTATGGTTCATCGCTAAACCACTTCACTCACTGCTTGCTTTCATCCAAAGCTTCGTGGGTAACTGGGGTGTGGCAATCATCTGTTTGACCTTCATCGTTCGTGGTGCAATGTACCCACTAACGAAAGCGCAATACACGTCTATGGCGAAAATGCGTATGCTACAGCCTAAGCTGCAAGCAATGCGTGAGCGCATCGGTGATGACCGTCAGCGCATGAGCCAAGAGATGATGGAACTGTACAAGAAAGAGAAAGTGAATCCACTAGGTGGCTGTTTACCTCTTATCCTACAGATGCCTATCTTCATCGCACTATACTGGGCACTAATGGAATCGGTTGAGCTTCGTCACTCACCATTCTTCGGTTGGATTCACGACCTTTCAGCACAGGACCCTTACTACATCCTGCCGCTACTGATGGGTGCGTCAATGTTCCTAATCCAGAAGATGAGCCCAACAACAGTAACGGATCCAATGCAGCAGAAGATCATGACCTTTATGCCGGTTATGTTTACCTTCTTCTTCTTGTTCTTCCCATCAGGCCTAGTTCTATACTGGTTGGTGTCGAACATCGTTACGCTTATCCAGCAAACTTTGATTTACAAAGCGCTGGAGAAAAAAGGCTTACACACTAAGTAACCTTGATAGAAAAGCATAAGAAAGGCGGCCAAAAGGTCGCCTTTTTGTTTTTGGCTGATTACAATTCAGCTAATTAATTGGTTCTGGCTCCCTAGGGGTGTAACCCTATAGCCCAGCTCAAAAGGCAAGATTATGACTACAGATACGATTGTCGCTCAGGCTACCGCACCCGGTCGTGGTGGTGTCGGCATTATTCGTGTTTCTGGCCCTAAGGCCAATCAAGTGGCGCTAGAAGTCACAGGTAAGACGCTAAAGCCTCGCTACGCAGAGTATCTACCATTTCAAGCGGAAGATGGCACCGTGCTAGACCAAGGCATTGCCTTGTACTTCCCTAACCCACATTCGTTTACAGGCGAAGACGTACTTGAACTGCAAGGCCATGGTGGCCCTGTGGTAATGGATATGCTGATTAAGCGTATCTTGGGTATCGACGGCGTACGTGCCGCTCGACCTGGTGAGTTCTCAGAACGCGCCTTCCTAAACGACAAGATGGACCTAACTCAAGCAGAAGCGATTGCCGACCTGATTGATGCCAGCTCAGAAGAAGCAGCAAAATCAGCACTGCAATCACTGCAAGGCCAGTTCTCACAACGCATCCAAACGCTGGTGGAATCTCTGATCCACTTACGTATCTACGTGGAAGCGGCCATTGACTTTCCAGAAGAAGAAATCGACTTTTTGGCCGATGGTAAAGTGTCTGGTGACCTACAAACAATCATCGATAACCTAGATGCGGTACGTAAAGAAGCCAACCAAGGCGCGATCATGCGTGAAGGCATGAAAGTCGTGATTGCAGGCCGGCCTAATGCTGGTAAATCAAGCCTATTGAACGCTCTATCTGGCAAAGAATCCGCTATCGTTACGGATATCGCAGGTACTACGCGTGACGTATTGCGTGAACACATCCATATCGACGGTATGCCTTTGCACATCATCGATACCGCTGGTCTGCGTGATGCTTCTGATGAAGTAGAGAAAATCGGTATCGAGCGTGCATGGGATGAAATCGCCCAAGCAGACCGTGTTCTGTTTATGGTAGATGGCACCACAACCGACGCAACGGATCCAAAAGACATTTGGCCAGACTTCGTTGATCGCTTGCCAAACAGTATTGGCATGACGGTGATCCGTAACAAAGCGGATCAAACAGGTGAAGAAATGGGGATCTGCCATGTAAACGATCCGACTCTGATTCGCCTTTCTGCAAAAACAGGCGCAGGTGTGGATGCTTTACGTACTCACTTAAAAGAGTGTATGGGCTTCTCAGGCAATACGGAAGGCGGCTTTATGGCTCGTCGTCGTCACCTAGATGCGCTAGAACGTGCTGCTCAACATCTTCAAATCGGCCAAGAACAGCTTGAAGGCTATATGGCTGGCGAAATCTTGGCAGAAGAGCTGCGCATTACTCAGCAGCACTTGAATGAGATTACCGGAGAGTTCAGCTCTGATGACCTCCTCGGCCGAATCTTCTCCTCATTCTGTATTGGTAAATAATCAAAACACGCGGTGTTAAGCATAGGTTTAACACCGCGTTTCTTTTTGTACTGGCGCTAATAACACGTTGGCGTCAGTGAGGCTCAATAAAGGAAGACACATGATCCACATTATTACAGGCAGTACGTTAGGTGGCGCAGAATACGTTGGTGATCACCTAAGTGATCTACTCAATGAGAACGGTTTTGAAACAACGATCCACAACCAGCCGGAGTTGTCTGCGATCGAGAACCAAGGCACTTGGTTGGTGATAACTTCAACTCACGGCGCGGGTGAATACCCAGATAACATTCAGCCTTTCATTGCTGCATTACAAAACACACCGCCTAAGATGGCGGACGTAAAGTTTGCTGTGATAGCGATTGGTGACTCAAGTTACGATACGTTCTGTGCTGCAGGCCAACATGCATACGACCTGTTAGAAGACATTGGCGCAACGCCAATCACAGACTGCTTGAAGATTGATGTACTTAGCCACGACGTACCTGAAGACGCCGCAGAAGTGTGGTTGAAGGAAAATCTGGCTCGCTTTTCTGCTTAATTCCTCTATCACAGAGTCGCATTGCGGCTCTGTTTCTTCCCATTGTGAATAACTCCCCTCAAAAAATCTTGTTCAACCGCTCAAAAAACACCCAAACCAACTGTGGATAAGTCAGGTAAGATCCAGTGATTTTCCTTTAGTTATCCAAAGAATAACTTAGATCCTTTTTCACCCCTGTGTATAACCCAGCATTTTGATCTCAGGAAATCCTCGATCTGATCAAGCCATGATCACAAGATATGATCCAAAGAAGATCCATGATCTTGTTGATCATTTTCTAGTTATCCACAGAAACATGCGATCCTAATAATAGATCCAATAAAAGATCATATATATAGATCTTATATATATAGTCTTAGGGACTAAAATTTGAAAAGCGAGAAAACGATTCTCTCTCACACAGAAAAAAGGTAAAATACCGCTCTTTTTTATCTGTTCATTAAATCCTTTGAATACCTGAGGTCAGTTCATGCTTTATCACGAAAAATTTGACGTCATTGTTGTCGGTGGCGGACACGCAGGAACGGAAGCCGCGCTCGCATCTGCACGCACAGGACAAAAAACACTCCTCCTTACCCATAACATCGATACATTAGGCCAGATGTCTTGTAATCCGGCGATTGGTGGTATCGGTAAAGGTCACTTAGTAAAAGAAGTGGATGCTATGGGCGGTCTGATGGCTGAAGCCATTGACCATGCAGGTATTCAATTCCGAACACTGAACGCCTCTAAAGGTCCAGCGGTTCGAGCAACACGTGCTCAAGCTGACCGTGCATTGTACAAAGCGTACGTACGCAACGCGCTAGAAAACGCACCAAACCTAACTCTGTTCCAACAATCGGTTGATGATCTGATTGTGGACCAAGATCGTGTGGTTGGCGTCGTAACGCAAATGGGCCTGAAATTCCAAGCGAAAGCGGTGGTATTAACCGTAGGTACTTTCCTTGGCGGAAAGATCCATATCGGTATGGAAAGCTCTTCAGGTGGTCGCGCTGGGGATCCACCATCGATCGCACTGGCGGATCGACTACGTGAACTGCCATTCCGTGTCGATCGTTTGAAAACAGGTACACCACCACGTATCGATGCACGCAGCGTGGATTTCTCAGTGTTGGAAGCACAACACGGTGATAACCCAACACCTGTATTCTCATTCATGGGCAAACGTGAACATCAACCGCGTCAAATCCCATGTTTTATTACTCACACCAATGAGCAAACTCATGATGTGATCCGCAACAACCTTGATCGTAGCCCAATGTACGCAGGCGTGATCGAAGGTATTGGCCCGCGCTACTGTCCTTCTATCGAAGACAAAGTAATGCGCTTTGCGGATAAGAACAGTCACCAAATCTTCATTGAGCCAGAAGGCCTAACCACGCACGAGTTATACCCTAACGGTATTTCCACCAGCTTGCCGTTTGATGTGCAAGTGCAAATCGTTCGTTCAATGAAAGGTTTTGAGAACGCACACATCGTTCGTCCAGGTTACGCGATCGAGTACGACTTCTTCGACCCACGTGATTTGAAGCAAACCTACGAGACCAAGTTCATCAGTGGTCTGTTCTTTGCTGGTCAAATCAACGGTACGACTGGCTACGAAGAAGCAGCAGCACAAGGTTTGATGGCAGGCTTGAACGCAAGTTTGCACAGTCAAGGCAAAGAAGGCTGGAGCCCACGTCGTGACCAAGCTTACATGGGCGTGTTAATCGATGATTTGTCGACCATGGGTACCAAAGAGCCGTACCGCATGTTCACTTCTCGTGCGGAATACCGTTTGTTGCTTCGTGAAGATAACGCCGATCTACGTTTGACGGAAAAAGCGCGTGAACTTGGTTTGATTGATGATGTGCGTTGGGCACGTTTCAACGAGAAAATCGAGAACATGGAAACCGAGCGCCAACGTCTAAAGTCGACGTGGATGAACCCAAATTCTGCAGGCATTGATGAACTGAACAAGCTATTGAAAACACCAATGGCTCGTGAAGCAAGTGGTGAAGATCTTTTGCGTCGCCCTGAGATCTCATACTCACAATTGACGCAACTGGATGCTTTTGCTCCTGCTCTAGAAGATCAACAAGCGTCAGAACAAGTTGAAATTCAAGTCAAGTACGATGGTTACATCAAGCGCCAGCAAGAAGAGATCGAAAAATCGCTTCGTCATGAGCACACTAAGCTCCCTGCAGACTTGAATTACAAAGACGTGAAAGGTCTGTCTAACGAAGTCGTTGCTAAGCTGACAGAAGCCAAACCAGAAAGCATTGGTATTGCTTCTCGTATCTCAGGTATCACGCCGGCAGCGATCTCTATTCTGCTTGTTCACCTGAAGAAGCACGGTTTGCTGAAAAAAGGCGAGGAAGAGTAATGAGTGCTTTACGTACCAGATTAGACGAGCTGATCGCGCAAACCGATTTGGAAGTGTCTGAAAAACAACGTGAGCAGTTGGTCGGTTACGTCGAACTGCTCGACAAGTGGAACAAAGCTTACAACCTAACGTCGGTTCGTGACCCACTTGAGATGCTAGTGAAACATATCCTTGATAGCATCGTCGTTAGCACTCACTTATCAGGTGAGCGTTTTATCGATGTTGGCACAGGACCAGGTTTGCCAGGTATTCCATTGGCAATCATGAATCCAGAGAAAACCTTCTTCTTGCTCGATAGCCTTGGCAAACGCATCCGCTTTATCAAGCAAGTTGTGCACACGCTAGGGCTGAAAAATGTGACGGCAATTCAAAGTCGCGTCGAAGAATTCCAGCCAGAAGAAAAATTTGATGGCGTTTTGAGTCGAGCTTTTGCTTCAATGACGGACATGGTGGAATGGTGTCATCATCTGCCTAAACAAGATTCTGGGGTGTTCTTAGCTTTGAAAGGGCTTCACCCTAAAGATGAAATAGATCTGCTTCCTGAATGGTGTAGTGTGACAGAGATCATATCTTTAGCTGTTCCTGAGTTGGAAGGTGATCGTCATCTAGTAATCTTATCGCGCAAGGAAAATTAGCGAGGTAATCGTGGGTAAAATTGTAGCAATCGCCAACCAGAAAGGTGGGGTCGGCAAAACAACAACGTGCATTAACTTAGCAGCTTCGATGGCGGCAACAAAGCGCAAGGTTTTGGTGATCGATCTCGACCCTCAAGGCAACGCTACGATGGCCAGTGGCGTCGACAAATATATGGTCGACGCAACGGCGTATGATCTTCTGGTTGAAGATACCCCGTTTGATCAGGTGGTTTGTACCGAAACCACAGGGAAATACGATCTGATTGCAGCGAACGGAGACGTTACCGCTGCAGAAATCAAATTGATGGAAGTGTTCGCGCGTGAGGTGCGTCTGAAAAACGCCCTTGCGTCAGTTCGCGATAACTATGATTTCATCTTTATTGATTGTCCTCCTTCTCTAAACCTTCTTACAATCAATGCTATGGCCGCAGCCGACTCTGTGCTGGTGCCGATGCAATGTGAATACTTTGCGTTAGAAGGTTTAACTGCTCTTATGGATACAATCAGCAAGTTAGCGGCCGTGGTCAATGATAACCTCAAAATCGAAGGTTTACTACGTACCATGTACGATCCACGTAACCGCCTGTCTAATGAAGTATCCGATCAACTTAAAAAACACTTTGGTAGTAAAGTTTACCGTACTGTGATCCCACGTAATGTGCGTTTGGCCGAAGCGCCGAGCCACGGTAAACCAGCCATGTACTATGACAAGTACTCTGCTGGCGCCAAAGCGTATCTTGCTTTAGCGGGCGAAATGCTCCGCCGCGAAGAAATCCCAGTTTAACTCTAACCTAAGGAATTCCTCCTATGTCTAAGCGTGGTCTAGGAAAAGGACTGGATGCGTTGTTGTCGACCAGTTCGTTAGCTCGTGAAAAACAGCACATTGCATCGCACAGCCAAGCATTGTCGGCTGACGGTGAACTGACGGATTTGGCGATTGGTCAATTGCAGCCGGGTGTTTACCAACCGCGTAAAGATATGGCGCCAGAAGCGCTAGAAGAACTGGCAGCTTCGATTCAATCACAAGGCATCATTCAGCCGATCGTGGTTCGCCAAGTTGCGGGTGGTCAGTTTGAAATCATCGCTGGTGAACGCCGTTGGCGCGCTGCAAAACAGGCTGGTCTTAAACGTGTGCCTTGTTTAGTGAAAAAGGTCGAAGACCGTGCAGCGATAGCGATGGCACTGATCGAAAACATTCAACGTGAAGATTTGAATGTGATTGAAGAAGCGCAAGCGCTTGAGCGCCTGCAGGATGAATTCACGCTGACGCATCAGCAAGTGGCCGATGTGATTGGCAAATCAAGAACCACAGTAAGTAACCTATTACGTCTAAATCAGTTGGAAATTGATGTAAAGGGTCTGGTTGCAGATAAAAAATTAGAAATGGGTCATGCTCGAGCTCTGTTAGCGCTAGAAGGCGAACTGCAAGTCGAAGTGGCTCAACAGGTGGCTAAGAAGCAAATGACGGTTCGACAAACCGAACAGTTAGTAAAAAAGTGCTTAGCCCCACAAAATGAGCAAAAAGCTCAACAAGAAGATACCGAAGCGGAGCAAATGTCGCATAAATTGAGTCAACTGCTTGATGCCAAGGTTTCTTTGGTCCGTTCTGCAAACGGCAAAGCGAAAGTGACGATAAGTCTTGATGAGCCTCACAAATTGAATCAACTGATTGCCAAGCTAGAGGCCTAGATGAGATAATTGATTTAGGTCAATTAATCAAAATAATCGAATTTTGTGTGAAAGTTGTCGGATTGTAAACAAAACTGTAAGTTTTTGATGCAATATAATTGCATTCAATTGTTCTCACCGTATAATTTTCGCCAATTTCCCTGCACAGAGAGTTTAGTGCAAAGTGGATATTACTAGAGGTACGAATACATGGTAGCTGCGTTAGCTAGACCAGGACGAGAGCTCGCAAAGCAATTGTTAATGATCCAGTCTGGCGCGGTTATTTTTGTGGCTGCAGGAATGGCGATGGCCGTGAATCCTGAATGGGGAATTTCAGCGCTGGTTGGTGGGGGCATTTTTGTTGTTGCCAATGCTGTCTTTGCGCTATGTGCTTTTATGTTTAGTGGGGCTCGTGCTGCCAAGCGCATCGCGGCGTCCTTCTACACAGGTGAAGTTCTGAAAATCCTCATCACGGTTGTGTTGTTCTACGTAGCCTACATGTATATGCAGGTGGAACTTGTTCCCCTCAAACTAACCTATTTGCTGGTACTAGGTATTAATATCTGTGCACCAGTGCTATTCATTAACAACAAAAAATAGGATGAGTTATGGCTGCGCCAGGTGAAGCGCTAACATCGTCCGGTTACATTGCCCACCACTTATCAAACCTATCTTTAGCTAAGTTAGGCTTGGTAGCGGATGAAGCAAGTTTCTGGAACGTACATATCGATAGCCTGTTTTTTTCTTGGTTTACTGGTTTAATCTTCCTCGGAATTTTTTACAAAGTAGCAAAGAGAACAACAGCGGGTGTACCGGGTAAGCTTCAGTGTGCTGTAGAAATGATCGTTGAATTTGTCGCGGAAAACGTCAAAGACACGTTCCATGGACGCAACCCACTGATCGCGCCTTTAGCACTGACTATCTTTTGTTGGGTATTTTTGATGAACGTGATGGACTTAGTTCCGATCGACTTCTTACCGTACCCAGCAGAGCATTGGCTAGGTATTCCTTATCTTAAGGTTGTACCGTCTGCTGATGTGAATATCACCATGGCTATGGCTCTAGGCGTTTTCGCATTGATGATCTACTACAGCATCAAAGTGAAAGGTCTAGGTGGATTCGCAAAAGAACTTGCACTACATCCATTCAATCACCCACTGATGATTCCGTTTAACCTACTGATTGAAGTGGTATCGCTACTAGCGAAGCCTCTATCACTTGGTATGCGTCTATTCGGTAACATGTTCGCGGGTGAGGTTGTATTCATTCTTTGTGCGGCAATGCTACCATGGTACTTGCAATGGATGGGTTCACTACCGTGGGCAATCTTCCATATCTTGGTTATTACGATTCAAGCCTTCGTATTTATGATGTTGACAATTGTTTACCTGTCAATGGCACACGAAGATTCTGATCATTAATTTTTTAAGCTTTTTATTTGGGCACATAAGCCAACAACTATAAATTGGAGATAGTAATGGAAACTTTACTGAGCTTTTCTGCAATCGCCGTAGGTATTATCGTCGGTCTTGCTTCTCTTGGTACAGCGATTGGTTTCGCACTACTAGGTGGTAAATTCCTAGAAGGTGCAGCACGTCAACCAGAAATGGCTCCTATGCTACAAGTTAAGATGTTCATCATCGCAGGTCTACTTGATGCGGTTCCAATGATCGGTATCGTAATCGCGCTACTATTCACATTCGCAAACCCATTCGTTGGTCAACTAGGTTAATCACCTTTAACTCGGGACGAGCTCAGGCTTGTCACTGATTAACACTAAGTCCAAATAGAGGGGTAGCTGTTGTGAACATAAACGCAACTCTGCTAGGTCAAGCAATCTCGTTCGCACTATTTGTGTGGTTCTGCATGAAGTATGTATGGCCACCGTTGATGCAAGCGATCGAAGAGCGTCAGAAGAAAATTGCTGATGGTCTTCAAGCAGCGGAACGTGCTGCAAAAGACTTGGATCTAGCACAAGCCAACGCTTCTGATCAGTTGAAAGAAGCGAAGCGCACAGCAACTGAGATCATCGATCAAGCGAACAAGCGTAAGTCTCAAATTATTGACGAAGCTCGCGAGGAAGCTCAGGCAGAACGCCAGAAAATCCTAGCGCAAGCAGAAGCAGAACTTGAAGCTGAACGCAATCGTGCACGCGATGAGCTGCGCAAACAAGTTGCTACTCTGGCTGTAGCTGGTGCTGAGAAAATCCTTGAGCGTTCTATCGATAAAGACGCTCAGAAAGATATTCTCGACAACATTACTGCAAAACTTTAAGTCTGGGGGCGCATATGTCTGATTTGACTACAATCGCACGCCCCTATGCTAAAGCAGCCTTCGACTTTGCTGTAGACAAAGACCAGTTGGACCAATGGGGCCAAATGTTGTCTTTTGCTGCTGAAGTCGCTAAAAACGAGCAAATGAGCGAACTTCTAACGGGTTCGGTTTCTGCTGACAAAATGGCAGAGATTTTTGTTGCAGTTTGCGGCGAACAAGTTGATACGCACGGCCAAAACCTGATTAAGGTAATGGCTGAGAATGGTCGTCTAACGGCCCTTCCTGATGTTTGTGAACAATTCTTCCTATTGAAGAAAGAGCATGAGAAAGAAATTGATGTTGAAGTGATTTCAGCAAGCGAACTTTCTGATGAACAACTTGCAAACATTGGCAGCAAACTTGAAGTGCGTCTAGAACGCAAAGTGAAGCTGAATTGCAGTGTAGATGAGACCCTACTTGGTGGGGTTATTATTCGAGCCGGAGACCTAGTCATCGATGACTCAGCGCGTGGTCGTTTGAACCGCCTGAGCGATGCATTGCAGTCTTAATGGGGATTGGAGCATGCAACTTAATTCCACGGAAATTAGCGATCTGATCAAACAACGTATCGAATCTTTCGAAGTTGTTAGTGAAGCTCGCAACGAGGGTACTATCGTATCGGTAAGCGATGGTATCATCCGCATCCACGGCCTAGCGGACGTGATGCAAGGTGAAATGATTGAATTACCGGGTGGCCGTTATGCACTAGCACTTAACCTTGAGCGTGACTCGGTTGGTGCGGTAGTAATGGGCCCATATGCTGACCTTAAGGAAGGCATGAAAGTTACAGGTACTGGCCGCATTCTTGAAGTGCCAGTTGGTCCAGAACTTCTAGGTCGCGTAGTGAACACACTAGGTGAGCCTATCGATGGTAAAGGTCCAATCGAAGCTAAATTGACTTCGCCTGTAGAAGTAATCGCACCAGGTGTAATCGACCGTAAATCGGTAGACCAACCTGTGCAAACTGGTTACAAATCAGTTGACTCAATGATCCCAATCGGTCGTGGTCAGCGTGAGCTTGTAATCGGTGACCGTCAAACTGGTAAAACAGCAATGGCGATCGATGCGATTATCAACCAGAAAGACTCTGGTATTTTCTCAATCTACGTAGCAATCGGTCAGAAAGCATCGACTATCGCTAACGTAGTTCGCAAACTAGAAGAGCACGGCGCGCTAGCTAACACTATCGTTGTTGTTGCATCTGCTTCTGAATCTGCAGCGCTACAATACCTAGCGCCATACGCAGGTTGTGCGATGGGTGAATACTTCCGCGATCGCGGTGAAGACGCACTGATTGTTTACGATGATCTATCTAAGCAAGCGGTAGCTTACCGTCAGATCTCTCTACTACTAAAACGTCCACCAGGCCGTGAGGCATTCCCAGGTGACGTATTCTACTTACACTCGCGTCTACTAGAGCGTGCAGCTCGTGTAAACGAAGAGTACGTAGAGCGTTTCACTAACGGTGAAGTGAAAGGTAAGACTGGTTCTTTGACTGCTCTTCCTATCATCGAAACTCAAGCAGGTGACGTTTCAGCATTCGTACCGACTAACGTAATCTCGATTACCGATGGTCAGATCTTCCTACAAACTGAGCTATTCAACGCGGGTGTACGCCCAGCCGTTGACCCAGGTATCTCAGTATCTCGTGTAGGTGGTTCAGCTCAGACGAAAATCATCAAGAAGCTATCTGGCGGTATCCGTACTGCACTAGCTCAGTACCGTGAACTAGCGGCATTTGCACAGTTCTCGTCTGACCTTGATGAAGCGACGAAGAAACAGCTAGACCACGGTCAAAAAGTTACAGAACTAATGAAGCAGAAGCAGTACGCTCCAATGTCTGTATTTGACCAAGCACTAGTAATCTTCGCGGCAGAGCGCGGCTATTTAGCAGATGTTGAACTAAACAAACTGCTAGATTTCGAAGCGGCTCTACTATCGTACGCTCGCGGTCAATACGCTGAATTTGCAGCTGAGATCGACAAGACGGGTGCTTACAACGATGAAGTTGAAGCTCAGTTGAAGAAACTGACTGACGACTTCGTAGCAACCCAAACTTGGTAATTAGGTCGGTGGCAGTTTCTGCCACCAACTAACGGAGAGTAACGATGGCCGGCGCAAAAGAGATACGTAATAAAATCGGTAGTGTTAAAAGCACGCAGAAGATTACGAAAGCGATGGAAATGGTAGCAGCTTCAAAAATGCGTCGTTCTCAAGACGCAATGGAAGCTTCTCGTCCATATGCTGAAACAATGCGTAAAGTGATCGGTCATGTGGCTAACGCAAACCTAGAGTACCGTCATCCGTACCTAGAAGAGCGTGAAGCTAAACGTGTTGGTTACATCATCGTTTCGACAGACCGTGGTCTGTGTGGTGGTTTGAACATTAACGTGTTCAAGAAAGCCGTTACAGACATGCAATCATGGAAAGAGAAAGGTGCTGAAGTTGAGCTAGCTGTAATTGGCTCAAAAGCAACAGCTTTCTTTAGAAATGGTGGCGCAAAAGTTGCGGCACAGGTTTCTGGTCTGGGTGATAACCCAAGCCTAGAAGACCTAATCGGTTCTGTTGGCGTAATGCTTAAGAAATACGATGAAGGTGAACTGGACCGTCTATACGTAGTGTTCAACAAATTTGTGAACACTATGGTTCAGCAACCAACGATCGATCAATTGCTACCTTTGCCTAAATCGGACAGCGAAGAGATGCAGCGTGAGCACTCATGGGACTACATCTATGAGCCTGAGCCAAAACCTCTATTGGACACACTTCTAGTGCGTTACGTAGAGTCTCAGGTATACCAAGGTGTAGTAGAGAACCTTGCTTGTGAGCAAGCGGCTCGAATGATTGCGATGAAGGCTGCAACGGATAACGCAACCAACTTGATTGAAGATTTAGAACTTGTGTACAACAAAGCCCGTCAGGCTGCGATCACACAAGAACTATCAGAAATCGTTGGTGGTGCATCTGCGGTTTAAGCTTAGGTAAAACGAAATAGTTTAGAGGATTAACGATGGCTACAGGTAAGATCGTACAGATCATCGGTGCGGTAGTCGACGTAGAGTTCCCACAGAGCGAAGTACCAAGTGTATATGACGCTCTAAACGTTACGGACTCAAAAGAGCGTCTTGTTCTTGAAGTTCAACAACAGCTAGGCGGTGGCGTAGTTCGTTGTATCGTAATGGGTAGCTCTGATGGTTTACGTCGTGGCGTTGAAGTGGTTAACACTGGCGCTCCAATTTCAGTACCAGTAGGTACTAAAACTCTAGGTCGTATCATGAACGTCCTAGGTGACGCGATTGATGAGCGTGGTGAGATCGGTGCAGAAGAGGTTTACTCTATCCACCGTGAAGCACCAAGCTACGAAGAGCAATCAAACGAAACAGCACTTCTAGAAACTGGTGTTAAAGTAATCGACTTGGTTTGTCCATTCGCTAAGGGTGGTAAAATCGGTCTATTCGGTGGTGCAGGTGTAGGTAAGACCGTTAACATGATGGAACTTATCAACAACATCGCACTTCAACACTCAGGTCTATCAGTATTTGCTGGTGTTGGTGAACGTACTCGTGAAGGTAACGATTTCTACTACGAGATGCAGGAAGCGGGCGTTGTAAACGTTGAGAATCCTGAAGAATCTAAAGTAGCGATGGTTTACGGTCAGATGAACGAGCCACCAGGCAACCGTCTACGTGTTGCACTGACTGGTCTAACAATGGCAGAACGTTTCCGTGACGAAGGTCGTGACGTACTTCTGTTTGTTGATAACATCTACCGTTACACACTTGCAGGTACTGAGGTATCAGCACTTCTAGGTCGTATGCCTTCTGCGGTAGGTTACCAGCCAACTCTTGCAGAAGAGATGGGTGTACTACAGGAGCGTATCACGTCAACTAAGCAAGGTTCTATCACGTCTGTACAGGCGGTATACGTACCTGCGGATGACTTGACTGACCCGTCTCCAGCAACAACGTTCGCGCACTTGGATGCAACGGTTGTACTTAACCGTAACATCGCAGCAATGGGTCTATACCCAGCGATCGACCCACTAGATTCGACTTCTCGTCAGCTAGACCCACTAGTAGTTGGTCAAGATCACTACGACACAGCTCGTGGCGTTCAGCAGACACTTCAGCGCTACAAAGAGCTGAAAGATATCATCGCGATTCTAGGTATGGACGAGCTATCTGAAGAAGATAAGCAAGTTGTATCTCGTGCACGTAAGATTGAGCGTTTCCTAACTCAGCCTTACCACGTAGCGGAAGTATTTACAGGTGACCCAGGCGTTTACGTACCTCTTAAAGAGACACTACGTGGCTTCAAAGGTCTACTAGCTGGTGAATACGATGACATTCCAGAGCAAGCGTTCATGTACTGCGGTACGATTGACGATGCTATCGAGAATGCGAAGAAGCTATAAGGCTAACTAGGAGGCGATATGGCACCAATAACCTTTCACCTAGACGTAGTAAGCGCTGAGAAACGTATTTTCTCTGGTCGCGTAGAAACGTTTCAGGTGACCGGTAGCGAAGGTGAGCTGGGTATTTTCCACGGCCATACTCCGCTGCTGTCCGCTATTAAGCCTGGTATGGTGCGTATTGTGAAACAGCACGGCCACGAAGAGTTCATTTATGTCTCTGGTGGTATGGTCGAGGTTCAGCCTGGTACTGCTACAGTACTGGCTGATACAGCGATTCGTGGTGAAGATCTAGACGCAGCGAAGGCAGAAGAAGCCAAGCGCCGCGCTGAGGAGCAAATCCAGAATCAGCATGGTGACATGGACTTCGCACAAGCGGCCAGTGAACTGGCTAAAGCCATTGCTCAGCTACGAGTTATCGAGCTGACCAAAAAGCGTCGCTAAGCTCAATTAGCAACGTTGCATGAAAAAAGGCGGCCAATTGGTCGCCTTTTTGATTAATTTTAGTTGGAAATTTACATCCCACCATTAACTAATCCTTCCAAGGTGTTTAAAATAACGCCCAATTAAAATAGAACGTCAATAGGTTATTAATGAAATTCAGTGCTGTGATCCTTGCTGCGGGTAAAGGTACCCGTATGTATTCAAACATGCCTAAAGTGCTGCACACTTTGGCAGGGAAGCCAATGGCAAAACATGTTATCGATACATGTACAGGTCTTGGCGCACAAAACATCCACCTAGTATATGGTCACGGTGGTGATCAAATGCAGCAGACGCTTGCTGAAGAGCCAGTTAACTGGGTACTGCAAGCGGAACAATTAGGTACTGGCCACGCGGTTGATCAAGCGTCTCCAAAGTTTGAAGACGATGAAAAAGTACTGGTGCTTTACGGTGATGTTCCACTGATTTCAGCTGAAACAATTGAAAACCTATTAGATGCACAGCCAACAGGCGGTATTGCACTACTCACAGTAATGCTAGATAACCCAATGGGCTATGGTCGTATCATTCGTAAAAACGGTCCTGTAGTGGCGATCGTTGAGCAAAAAGACGCGACAGAAGAGCAGAAGCTCATCAAAGAATGTAATACTGGTGTGCTGGTGGCGACAGGTGGTGACCTGAAACGCTGGCTTGCTGGTCTAAACAACGAAAACGCACAAGGCGAATACTACCTAACAGACGTTATCGCGGCAGCGCACGATGAAGGTCGCGCGGTTGAGGCAGTGCACCCAGTAAATGCGATTGAAGTGGAAGGCGTTAACGATCGTGCTCAATTGGCTCGTCTTGAGCGTGCATTCCAATCAATGCAAGCGCAAAAGCTACTAGAGCAAGGCGTAATGTTGCGTGACCCAGCACGTTTCGACCTACGCGGTGAGCTGCAATGTGGTATGGATTGCGAAATCGATGCAAACGTGGTCATCGAAGGCAAAGTATCACTGGGCGATAACGTTGTCATCGGCGCTGGCTGTGTACTGAAAGACTGTGAAATCGACGATAACACAGTTGTGCGTCCATACAGTGTAATTGAAGGGGCAACTGTTGGTGAAGAATGTACAGTTGGTCCATTCACACGCCTGCGTCCTGGCGCAGAGATGCGTAACAACTCTCACGTGGGTAACTTCGTTGAAGTGAAAAACGCGCGTATCGGTGAAGGCTCTAAAGCAAACCACCTGACTTACCTGGGTGATGCAGAGATCGGTCAACGTACTAACATTGGTGCAGGTACTATCACTTGTAACTACGACGGTGCGAACAAGTTCAAGACCGTTATCGGTAACGACGTTTTTGTTGGTTCAGATAGCCAGCTTGTCGCGCCAGTGACGATTGCTGATGGCGCAACGATTGGTGCCGGCACGACATTGACCAAAGATGTTGCGGAAGGTGAGCTTGTGATCACTCGCGTGAAAGAGCGCAAAATCACTGGTTGGCAACGCCCAGTGAAACAAAAGTAAGCCTTCGCTGCTTTCTTTAACCGAAATAAACCAAAGCCGCTCATCATGAGCGGCTTTGTTGTGTCTAGTGGTGTGAAAGGACAGTTTAGTGACTTGGTATCGCGATGCGCTTCTCTAGCCAACGCACTGCTTGGGAGACCAAAAGAATCAGCACCAAATACTCTAAGACGAGAAACGTATAGATCTCTAGTGGTAAGTACTCATTCACCACCAATTCATTGGCTCGTCTCGTTAAGTCACTTAAACCAATCACGCTGACCAACGAACTCATCTTGAGGATATAAACGAATTGATTACCCAGTGGCGGTAAGATTTGGCGAAATGCTTGGGGAAGAATCACCAATCGCATTTTTTGCCAGTAGTTTAGCCCAAGCGACTCTGCTGCTTCATGTTGTCCGCGACTGATGGCTTGGATTCCTCCTCTAAACACTTCCGCCATAAAGGCACTTTCGGCAATGGTTAATGCGGTCACACCTGCCCAAAAATGATTCAGGGAAACATCAAGCAGTGTCGGCATGCCGTAATACACCCACAGCATCAATACCAAAACTGGAATAGAGCGGATCACTTCCACGTAAACACGGTTGATCCACTTAAGTGCTGGAGAGTCTGACAGAGCGGGAAGGGCAACGATCAATCCGATGGTCATCGCAAACAGCATACTGAGTAGCGACACTTGGATCGTGTCATTAAAGCCTGCGACCAGAAACTTTATGTTTGTCAGGCCTTGCTCGGTTGATGGGTCAAGAACATACCAACCCCATTGATAATCGGAGCAACCAGTGAGAAGCAGCAACGAAATCAGCCATAGATGTCTATAGTTCACATTTACTCCCTGAACTGACTAAAAAACTTCCTTTGTTACTGCTATGTTATCAATGAAGTTGCATTAATAGTTAATAATTAAAGGGAATATCTCCCATCATCATTCTTTTAAGGGAATTGAAATGAAAAAAACGTTGCTTGCGCTAGGAATGTGTTTACTTGCGATGACCCAAGTCGCTCATGCTAACAGCCGTTTACAAGAGGTGTTGGATAAGGGCGTTTTGCGTGTCGGAACGACAGGGGATTGGAATCCGATGACAATGAAAGATCCCGCTACCAATAGTTATCGTGGTTTTGATATCGATGTCACCACCGAGCTTGCCAAAGATCTTGGCGTTAAGGTGGAATATGTTGCGACCGATTGGAAAACGCTAGTCAATGGCATTACTGCCAACAAATACGATATTACCGGTAGTGCGTCATTGAACATGTCACGTGCAAAAGTAGCAGGTTATAGCCAACCGTATTTCTACCTTGCGTTTGTGCCTGTGGTGCAAAAGAAAGACTTAGCGAAATTCTCAGATTGGGCAGACTTTGACAAGCCTGATGTAAAAGTGGCGGCTACGCTTGGCACTGTGCAAGAAAAGATGGTCAAAGACTTCTTCCCATCTGCACAGCACATTGTGATTGAAGCGCCGGCGCGTGATTTCCAAGAGCTTCTGGCTCGTCGTGCCGATGTCTCCGTGACGTCCAACGTTGAAGCGGCAACGCTGGTGGAGAAATTTAAACAGTTAGCGATTGTCCCAGTTAAAGAGCCTCGCAAGCCAACGCCTATTGCGATGCTGTTGCCTCAAGACGACCAAGTCTGGATTAACTATATTAACCACTGGGTTGAGTTGAAGAAAACTCAAGGCTTCTTTAAGCAAACCGCCGAGAAATGGGGCTTAAAGAGTATGTAAGGCTTTGCCTTATTCTTTCGCCTATAAAAGACAAAGAGCCGCATTAAGCGGCTCTTCTATATTATGTAGTGGGGTTGAGCTTGACGAAGAATTAGAGCTCGTCTTCACTCACTACGCGAGCGTTGTCCGGAGTCGTGAAGTGCTGAGACAATTCGCGGTTAGACAGGATATAACCTATCCACAGACCGCCCATACAAATCACAATTGCTACACCCGTTACCATCTGAGCTTGGCTTGCCATCGCCGCAACCAGTGCGCTTGATAGGCTGCTTACGGTAATTTGTAGGCTGTTCTGTAGACCAGCTGCGGTTGCTGGACTTTGCTTTGCACTCGCTAATGCACGGTTTACTACGATTGGGTAAAGAGCACCATTTGCCACCGCAATCAAACAGAATGGCGCTAGGATTGGCCAGATAGAGGTCAGTTGCCACTGTGATGCAGCGAAGATAAGCAGTGCTGCAACACTAAACAAACCAATCAACTGACGCAGAATCTTCTCGTCACCGTATTTGCGAACGCCAACCTTACCTAAGTAACCACCAACCATGAAGGCGATAGTTTGTGGAATAAAGCTCAAACCAATGTCCTTTGCTTCATAGCCAAGTTGAGACATGATTTCTGGCATACCCGTTAGGTAAGCAAAGAAAGCCGCAGACGCTGTAGCAAACATAAACACATTACCTAGGTAAGTTTTAGAACTTAGTAGTGATTTGATGTCTGAAGACATGCTAGTTTGTTTCACTTCTACTTTTTCATTTTTTTGCGCCATTGTCGCAACGACAAGCAGTACGCCCATCAGTGTCAATGCAACAAAAATACTGTGCCAGCCAAAGCTGTTAGCCAGCAGTACACCTAATTGAGGTGCTAGTGCAGGAGACAGTGCTACAAGCGGCATGATAGTGGCAAAGATCTGCTGGCTCTGGCCAGAGTGACGCTTGATCACCATCGCTTGCCAGATTACCGCAGGAGCACAAACACCAATCGCTTGAACGAAGCGTAGCGCGAGTAGTTGCCAAACTTGCTCACTGAATGCGAGACCAAATGAGGCGACAGTGAACAGCGCCAAACCAGCTGCTAACGTGTTGCGATGACCGAATTTGTCTGAAGCCAAGCCCCACATCAATTGACCAAAAGCCATACCAACAAGAAAGACAGTCAGTGAAAGTGCGATCTGTTCAGGGCCTGTAGCAAAGTCGACTTCCATCGCTTTGAAGGCAGGTAAGTACATATCGGTGGCAATGAAGCCGAGCATAGACAGGGCTGCAAGGTAAACGAGTTGTAGTTTTGAGATTTTCATGATTCAACCAATCAAATTATTTAATCATTTTTTGTTCAGTATCAGTTGGCGCCAACCCTGATTTATTTACCTCGCCATTCTATTTTTCGATTTTGAGAAAATAAAACGCTAAAATTGTTGGTTATCAATCAAATTTTTTGAAAGGTAGAAATCATGTTCTCCAAATCTTCTCTGGAAATGCTCGATACCGTTGCTCGATTAGGCAGTTTTACAGCGGCTGCAGAAGTACTGCATAAAGTCCCTTCAGCGATCAGCTACGGAGTGCGTCAAGTGGAGCAGGAGTTAGATGTGGTTCTGTTTCGTCGATTACCGAGAAAAGTGGAGTTAACGCCGGCCGGTGAGTTGTTTATCGAAGAGGCGCGTTTACTGCTCAGACAAATGGCAGAAGTGAAAGCGCAAACTCGCCGCGCCGCGCATGGTTGGCAATCGACCCTCAAGCTGACTCTTGATAATGTAGTGAAGCTCGACAAGCTTAAGCCTTTGGTTGAAGACTTCTATCGTGAGTTCGAATTTGCAGAGCTACAAATCAACATGGAAGTGTTTAACGGTTCATGGGAAGCCATCGCTCAAGGGCGTGCTGATATTGTGGTTGGAGCGACATCCGCGATTCCAGTGGGAGGTGACTTTGAAGTCAAAGACATGGGTGTGTTGGATTGGGCATTTGTGATGTCTCCTGCTCATCCTTGTGTTCGTCAGCAAATTCTAACTGAAGAGTTTGTCAGTCAATTTCCGGCGATCTGTCTTGATGATACTTCTAACGTGCTGCCAAAACGTCACACAGGGCACTATCCCAAACAGCGACGCTTATTACTGCCTAACTGGTACAGCGCAATTGAATGTCTAAAAAATGGGGTCGGAGTGGGTTACATGCCACGCCATATTGCGATGCCGCTTATTCATGAAGGCGTGTTGGTGGAAAAAGTTCTGCAGGATGATAAGCCATTGAGCCAATGCTGCTTGGTATGGCGTAAAGACGATAATCACAAGTTGATTCAATGGATGGTGGATTACTTAGGTACACCAAATAAACTGCATCAGGATTGGCTGCAGTACTAGCAAAAAGCCACTTTCAAGGAAAGTGGCTTTGTTGGTTCTAGGACAAGAAGAACTTGTAAGACGGGTTGTCTGTTTCGTCTTTGCATTGATAACCAAGTTCGCGCAAATGCGCAGAAAACTGGGCTAAATCGCTTTCATCTAACTCGAAACCACATAAAACGCGTCCGTAGTCAGCGCCGTGGTTACGGTAGTTGAACAAGCTGATATTCCAATGGGTGCCGAGTGTACTTAAGAACTTAAGCAGTGCTCCTGGGTACTCCGGGAATTCAAAGCTGTAGAGGCGTTCTTTAAGCGGCTTAGACGGCTTGCCACCTATCATGTAGCGCACGTGCAGTTTCGCCATTTCGTCATCAGACAGGTCAACCACAGGGTAGCCACCATCACGTAAATCATGAATGATGTTTTCTAGTTCTTCCTGACCGCCTTGCAAACGCACACCGACAAAGATATTTGCCAGTGCATCATCGTTGTAGCGGTAGTTAAACTCCGTTACGGCACGGCCGCCAATCAAGTTACAGAACTCAAAGAATGCACCTTGACGCTCAGGAATGGTGACGGCAAGCAAACCTTCACGTTTCTCACCAAGCTCACAGCGCTCAGAAACATAACGCAGACCATGGAAGTTGGTATTAGCCCCAGACAGTACAGTACCTAGATTCTTACCTTGCAGTTTGTTTTGCTCAGCAAACTTCTTCAAACCTGCCAGAGCAAGTGCGCCCGAAGGCTCAGCAATGGCGCGAGTGTCTTCAAAGATGTCTTTTACTGCTGCGCAGATTTCATCGCTAGAGACTGCGATATGGCCATCAATGTACTTTTGGCACAGACGAAACGTCTCTTCGCCAATGCGTTTTACTGCGACACCATCGGCAAACATGCTGACTTGGTCTAGTACCACTGGCTCACCAGCATCCAAAGCGGCTTTGAGACATGACGAATCTTCTGGCTCAACTGCGATTACTTTGATTTCTGGCATTAACTGCTTCACAAGCACCGCAACACCGGCAGCCAAACCGCCGCCGCCGACAGGAACGAAGATGTAATCAAGGTGACCATTTTGCTGCAGCATTTCCATGCCGATTGTGCCTTGACCTGCAATCACCAGTGGGTGATCGAAGGGAGGGACAAAGGTGTACCCGTTTAACTCGGATAGACGCTCAGCCTCGGCTTTTGCCTCATCAAAGTTACTACCGTGCAGCACCACGTTGCCACCGAAACCACGTACCGCATCAACTTTGATGTCTGGCGTAGTTTTTGGCATCACGATGGTGGTTTTAATGCCCAGCTTAGTGCCAGAAAGCGCCATACCTTGAGCGTGGTTACCCGCAGAGGCGGCAATCACACCTGCAGCTTTTTGGGCTTCAGACAGGCTTGCCACCATGTTGTATGCACCGCGTAATTTGAACGAGTGCACGGGCTGGCGATCTTCGCGCTTGATTTGCACATTGTTACCAATGCGCGCAGCAAGGCGAGGCATCTCTTGCAGTGGTGTTACCGTTGCCACTTCGTAAACTGGAGCGCGGAGAATTTGGCGCAGATAGTCTGCGCCAGTTTGTGATGTCAGAGTCATAAGCTAGCCCTCTAGCTTAGATTTGTCTC
Organism: Vibrio sp. M260121; assembly: GCF_036533715.1. Taxonomy (NCBI): domain Bacteria; kingdom Pseudomonadati; phylum Pseudomonadota; class Gammaproteobacteria; order Vibrionales; family Vibrionaceae; genus Vibrio; species Vibrio sp. M260121. Next base: position 51,534 of record NZ_JATABF010000021.1, read on the forward strand.
GTACTGCACCTTTGTCAGCACTGGTCGCCATACTTGCGTACGCTTTGAGTGCAAATGAAACTTCACGTTGGCGGTCTACCGGTTTCCAGCCTAATTCGTCTTGTTTTGCACGGCGCTCAGCAAGTTCTTGTTCAGACACTTGGAGTGAAATTGAACGGTTTGGAATATCAATCGCGATCATATCGCCTTGTTTAACCAAACCAATGGCACCACCGTTTGCTGCTTCAGGAGAGGCGTGACCGATAGACAGGCCAGATGTACCACCAGAGAAACGGCCGTCAGTCAGAAGTGCACACTCTTTACCAAGCCCCATCGATTTTAGGTAAGTGGTTGGGTAAAGCATTTCTTGCATGCCCGGACCACCTTTAGGGCCCTCGTAACGGATAACAACCACATCGCCTGCTTTGACTTTGCCACCCAGGATGCCATCTACGGCGTCTTCTTGGCTTTCAAATACTACGGCCGGGCCTGTGAACTTGTGAATACTCTCATCAACGCCTGCTGTCTTAACGATACAGCCATCAAGTGCGATGTTGCCTGATAGAACCGCTAGGCCACCTTCTTGGCTAAAGGCATTTTCTTTAGTTCGAATACAACCTTCTGCGCGGTCGTCATCAAGGCGATCCCAACGACAATCCTGAGAGAATGCCTGAGTGGTACGGATACCAGCAGGACCTGCGCGGAAGAACTTTAATACCTCTTCATCTTCGGTCTGGATGATGTCGTATTTTGCCAGCTGCTCTTTCATTGAAAGGCCAAGTACGGTGCGAGCTTGGTTATGCAGTAGACCTGCACGGTCTAACTCACCAAGAATCGCCATTACGCCACCAGCGCGGTGTACATCTTCCATGTGATATTTCTGGGTAGATGGTGCCACTTTACATAGGTGTGGTACTTGGCGAGATAGGCGATCGATATCTTCCATATCGAAATCCACTTCGCCTTCTTGCGCTGCAGCTAACAGGTGCAAAATGGTGTTGGTTGAACCTCCCATTGCAATATCCAGTGCCATCGCGTTTTCGAACGCATCAAATGTAGCGATGTTGCGTGGCAGTGCTGATTCGTCATCTTGCTCGTAGTAACGACGAGTCAGTTCAACGATGCGACGGCCTGCATTAAGGAATAGTTGTTCACGGTCGGCGTGTGTTGCCAGCATAGAACCGTTACCCGGCTGAGAAAGCCCTAGTGCTTCCGTTAGACAGTTCATTGAGTTTGCAGTGAACATGCCTGAACACGATCCACACGTTGGACATGCGCTGCGTTCGATCTGCTCACTTTGCTCATCAGACACTTTTGGATCCGCGCCTTGGATCATTGCATCAACAAGGTCTAGCTTGATGATCTGATCAGAAAGCTTGGTTTTACCCGCTTCCATTGGACCACCAGAGACAAAGATAACAGGGATGTTAAGACGCATAGATGCCATCAACATTCCCGGAGTGATTTTGTCACAGTTAGAGATACACACCATCGCATCAGCACAGTGTGCGTTGACCATGTACTCCACAGAGTCTGCGATCAATTCACGTGAAGGTAGTGAGTACAGCATGCCGCCGTGACCCATTGCGATACCATCATCAACCGCGATGGTATTGAATTCTTTAGCGATGCCGCCGGCTTTTTCGATTTCACGTGCTACAAGCTGACCCATGTCTTTTAGGTGTACGTGACCCGGAACAAATTGAGTAAACGAGTTTACGACAGCGATGATTGGCTTACCGAAGTCTTCATCTTTTACGCCTGTTGCACGCCACAGTGCGCGAGCACCCGCCATGTTACGACCATGTGTGGTGGTAGCTGATCTGTATTTTGGCATTTCCTAATCCTTCTTACTTCTGTTCTGGGTACACATAGTCTAACCAGCCCCACTTATCTTCCGTGGTGCCGTTAAATAGGCCAAAGTAGGCCGCTTGTAGTTCTTTAGTGATTGGGCCGCGTTTACCGGTGCCCACTTCAATTTTGTCGATGGTTGCTACTGGCACAACTTCGGCTGCCGTACCTGTCATAAAGACTTCATCGGCAAGGTAAAGTGCTTCACGCGCAATGTTCGCTTCGCGCACTTCATAACCTTTATCGCGTGCGATGGTCATGATTGAATCACGAGTAATGCCCGGCAGAATCGCACTGGTTGCTGGTGGTGTGGTAATCACGCCGTCTTTGATAACAAAGATGTTTTCACCGGCACCTTCCGATAGATAACCGTCTACGCTCAGTGCGATACCTTCGTCATAGCCGTGACGACGAGCTTCACCACCGACTAGTAGCGAAGATAGGTAGTTACCGCCCGCTTTAGCTGCAGTTGGGATGGTGTTAGGCGCTGCTCGATTCCAGCTAGAGATCATGGCATCAACGCCAGCTTCTAGCGCTTCTTCACCTAGGTAAGAGCCCCAAGGGAATGCGGCAATGATAAGGTCCATCTCAGTACCAACTGGTGGGCACACACCCAAGCCAACATTACCGACAAAACCTAATGGACGAATGTAAGCGCTGTCGAGTTTGTTCTGGCGAAGGGTTTCGCGTGTTGCTTCCATGATTTCTTCCACTGTGTATGGAATCGGGAAGCGGTAAATCTTGGCAGAATCTTTTAAACGTTGTGCATGCTCACGGTGACGGAAGACAATTGGTCCTTTTGGCGTGTTGTAGCAGCGTAAGCCTTCAAATACAGAGGTGCCGTAGTGCATTGCGTGAGTCAGAACGTGAACGTTCGCCTCTGCCCACGGAACCATCTCGCCATTAAACCAAATGAAATCTGCAGTTTTCGTTGCCATTTATTGCCTTCCTTATGCACTCACGTGTTGTTGTAAGTTGTGATTTGGGAGTTCATCGTTGCGGATCTTAAGTACCTCAACGGTGCGAATGTCCCACAACTTCTCAATTTGATTGACCAAAAACGAGATAGGTCGATCACTGTCGACGATGATCTCTACGCTGGCTACTTTGCTTTCGTGGTTTTGGGTAGCAGCGACTTGTTTGATCACAAAGCCTCGGTGACGAATCACACGAAGAACGCGCTCCAACAATACCGGTTTATCGTCGGCTTTGATGTCGAGTAAATATCTGTCCATGCGATTGTCTCCTAAGTGTTTTCCAACATATCACTGTTTGATGCACCAGGTGGTACAAGTGGCCACACGTTCTCTTCTTCGTCGATTAAAACGTGAAGCATGTAAGAAGTCTTACTTTCTAGCATCTCTTTGAGAGCCGGTTCGACTTCTTCTTTCTTGGTGATGGTTTTGCCCGGGATATCGAACGCTTTGGCAAGCATCACGAAGTCTGGGTTGTCATCAAGAATGGTTTCGCTGTGGCGGCCGTCAAAGAACAGCGACTGCCATTGGCGAACCATGCCAAGACGTTGGTTGTTAAGAAGGACAATCTTTACTGGAATCTGACGACGCTTCAGCGTGCCCAATTCCTGCACGTTCATCATAAATGAACCGTCACCTGTAATAAGGATAGACTGATCATCAGGACGTGCGACTGCAGCGCCCATGGCCGCTGGTAGGCCAAAGCCCATAGTGCCAAGGCCAGCAGAAGTGATGAAGTTTTGTGGATCGCGTGGTTGGATATGTTGTGCTGCCCACATCTGATGCTGGCCGACGTCAGTCGAGACAATTGAGCTATCCGGCATCATGTCAGACAGTTGCTTAAGTAATAGCGGTGCGTAGATCAATTCGCCCGGGTGGTCGTAACGCCATTTGAATCCGCTACGTAGGCTTTCACTGTGATGTACCCAAGGAGTGATATCTTGAGTTAGCTCTAGTTGAGGAAGAATCTTGCTGATCTCACCACGAAGTGGTGCATTGGCGTGGCGTAGCTTATGAATTTCAGCCGCATCGATGTCGATATGAATGACTTTCGCGTTTGGCGCAAACGTGTCGAGCTTACCAGTCACGCGGTCATCAAAACGAGCCCCAACTACAATCAAAAGGTCACATTCTTGAACCACAAGGTTTGCAGCTTTGGTGCCGTGCATGCCCAACATACCTAGGTAGTGCGGGTCGTGACGTTCAATAGTGCCCAAACCTTTTAGCGTGCTTACCGCTGGCATTGGGTTTAAACGTAGGAACTCGCGTACTGAGTCTGTCGCTTTGGCAATTTGCACGCCACCGCCGACGTATAAAACTGGGCGAGTTGAAGCGGCGAGTACTTCTTGAGCGCGCTGGATATCAGCATCAGTGACTAAAGGTGCAGCTGGTGGAACAAAAGGAGGCAGAAGTTCTGTCGGTGCTTGAGCAAGCTGAACGTCTTTGGCGATATCAACAATCACCGGACCAGGTCGACCTGTTTTGGCCACTTCGAACGCTTCGGCAAGCGTTGGGGCAAGGTCTTCAATTTCAGTCACTAGATAACTGTGTTTGGTACAGGCTAGAGACATTCCGATCACATCCATTTCTTGGAACGCGTCGGTACCGATATGAGAGCTAGCAACCTGACCTGTAATGGCCACTAGAGGAACGGAATCGAGGAAGGCATCGGCAAGGCCAGTAACAAGGTTGGTGGCACCTGGGCCGGAAGTGGCCATACAAACCGCAACGTCTTGCGTCGCGCGGGCCATCCCGATGGCGGCCATTGCAGCCCCTTGCTCATGACGGCATAAGATGTGTTCTACACCTCCGTCATACAACGCATCGTAGATTGGCATGATGGCTCCACCAGGATACCCAAACACCGTCTCGATGCCTTGCTGTCTTAAAGCGGCTACGACTAGTTCTGCACCGGTCATCGTAAACCTCCTTTGCTACGTTGTGGCTCGTAGCTATCGCCATGTGTTTTGCACTTCATGTGCACTCCCATTCTTCCCGTTAAGCTGTCTAAGGGTTAGACAGATGACAACTTGTAGTTGTAAAAAAACCCCCGGACTTCTCAGTGCGGGGGTTTTTTGTAATTTGTGGCTATCTTTCGCCCACAATCCCCCGCGCGGTGCCAATAATGACCACGATAATCAGGGCTAGCAGTGAGTTGATGTGAGCGAATAAGTTCATCTGTCTGTCGTTCTGTTTTCGTTAATAAGTGTTGTGTAATGTTCTACGAAAATGTTTGCGTCACTAGTGGTAACACACAAATCTGCTGCATGACAAGCAAAAAGTCATTCTTTTTTCACATTAAGTACCAATCTGGACAGGCTATATAACATATCCATATAGAAAATATCTGGTTATATAACGTACAAAAATTTGAGGAAATTATGGGGCTGGCAATCATTCATAGTCGAGCAAGTGTGGGTGTGCAAGCGCCATCGGTAAGTGTGGAAGTCCATATCAGTAATGGGATGCCGGGCTTTACGCTAGTGGGTCTACCGGAAACCACAGTAAAAGAATCCAAAGATCGCGTCCGCAGTGCGATCGTTAATTCCAACTTTCAATTCCCTGCCAAGCGAATTACGGTAAATTTGGCACCTGCGGATCTGCCCAAAGAAGGTGGACGCTTCGATCTACCGATTGCATTAGGGATTTTGGCAGCTTCAGAACAAATCGCGACAGATAAGCTCAAAAACCACGAATTTGTCGGTGAATTAGCTCTTTCTGGCGGACTAAGAGCTGTAAAAGGTGTGTTGCCCGCTGCGTTGGCTGCGAACAAAAAACAGCGCCATTTAGTGGTGCCTCATGCTAATGGCGATCAGGCGGCACTTGTCGGCAAAGAGCAGCACAAATCTGCCCAATCACTATTGGAAGTTTGTGCTGAGCTGTGTGGCCAACATCAACTGAACTTGTATCAAACGCCCAAGAAAAAAGAGCTCAAAGCACACGGTCGTGACTTGCAGGATATCATTGGTCAGCAGCAAGGAAAGCGCGCTTTAGAAATTGCGGCTGCTGGCAATCACAACCTGCTTTTTCTTGGCCCTCCAGGCACTGGCAAAACCATGTTGGCCTCTCGATTATGCGATTTGTTACCTGAGATGAGTGATGAAGAGGCGATGGAAACGGCTTCTGTGGCGTCACTGACTCAAAGTGAAATCAATGAACACAACTGGAAGACGCGGCCGTTTCGTGCCCCGCATCATTCCAGCTCCATGGCGGCTTTAGTTGGTGGTGGATCTGTGCCGAGACCGGGCGAAATATCTTTAGCTCACAACGGGTTATTGTTTTTGGACGAGATGCCGGAGTTTGATCGTAAGGTGCTCGACTCTTTACGTGAGCCATTGGAGTCTGGTGAAATTATTATCTCTCGGGCGCAAGGTAAGACGCGTTTTCCTGCTCGGTTCCAAATTGTAGGGGCGCTTAACCCGAGTCCGACAGGGTATTACGAAGGCAACCAAGCTAGAACGAATCCGCAAGCCATCCTGCGTTACCTTGGCCGATTATCAGGCCCACTTCTTGATCGCTTTGATATGTCATTAGAAATTCCTGCATTGCCGAAAGGAACCCTCTCTGAAGGCGGCGATAGAGGGGAACCAACGGCTATCGTCAAAGAGCGGGTGAATCAAGCACGTGACTGTATGCTGGCTCGTAGTGGTAAGGTGAATGCATTATTGGGCAGTCGTGAAATTGAAGCCTTCTGCCCGCTGCAAAAAAGTGATGCGGAGTTTTTGGAAAATGCGCTGCATCGTCTTGGATTGTCGATTCGTGCTTATCACCGCATCATTAAAGTTGCGCGTACTATTGCCGATCTGGAGGGTTCACCGCAAATTGAGCGAACGCACCTAGCAGAAGCTTTGGGTTATCGAGCAATGGATAGGTTGCTCAAGCAGTTGACGGCTCAAGCGGTATAAGGAATCCAGAAATAGCAGTGAGCGGTTTTGCTCACTGCGATTAACGTGTCTAGAAGGCGTAGTTCAAACCGACAGACAGCAGGTATTCTTTTTCATCGTAGAATGTGATGTTGGAATCGTTGTTCCCGTAGCCTGCCAGAGAGATGAATGACCAGTTTTGCCAGTCAAAGACATTCTTGTACTCGTATGCGGTGAAAAAACTCAGAGTGCCATCATTGCGAGTTTTGCCAAATGTTGTGCTAGCTGCGTCAAAGTCTTTAGCGGCATAGCCTGCTGTGAGTACGATGCGGTGTCGCTGGATAAACTTGAACCAGCTAAGGTCGAGCCCATACGAGTTATAGGATTCAGCATCGCCATCCGCATCATGGTGGATGTAGGTAAATGCTGGCTGCAGCATTGACGTGCGGCTCAGTGGAATACGGTAGTCACCTTTGATGTGGTAGATCTTTGCATCACGCAGTAGTGATGGATCTGTCACGGTATCTTTCTCTACGTCTTTATCTGCGTAAGCCAAATCAAGATTAAAGTTGTTGTCTAAGAAGCGGTTGATTTGGAGACGAAACGCATTGCCGCCTTCATCGGTGGTTTTTCTCGATTGCCCAGTTAGGTATGGGTCTTGCCATGTTTCTCCTTTCAGGATGGTCGGTAGATAGGAAAAGTCGAGTACAGTGCCCGAAGCGAGTTGGTACTTATAACCGAGCTGGAAGGCGAGGGTACCGATCGCGATATCGGAGCGCGTGGTACCGGCATACACTTGGTGATTGAGCTTGTTGCCAAAGGTATATGCTGCGCTGCCTAGGGGCGCAACGATAAAAGATTCATCACTTTCGGCACGTTGATTTAGTGATGGAATGGTACTGTCGCTATCTGTGTTGAAGTTGGACTCTGATGAGAAGAAGCCTGCGTTTAACGAAATTTCACCGCTAAAACCTGCGGTTTCTTCAAGTTGAGCTTGTGCTGAACTGACGATAAAAGCCAAAGGCAGTATGGTTAGCCTTGGATTCATTCGCTTTCTCCTTGTTTGTCGAATGAAAGTGGTAATTCGAGTTGAGCGTTGGTCTAGTTTTACAGTGAAACAAATCTGACCATTCTTACAAATATTCCAATGTGTCAACGGATTCGTATAATTACACGCTGTTTTATTATTCACGCGATATAGTTACTGATTGATTCCCATGCTGACCTATTTGTTACTCATTTTTAACGCTTCCTTTGTGATTATAAACTCTGCGGTTTGTTCCATCGCAATTTGTATCATCGCAATTTTTAAGTTGTTGCTTCCAACAGCTAAGCTCAAAGCGAAAGGTACCGAGGCTGCCAACAAAATGATGTGGGTTTGGGCCACGGTCAACGCTGGTATTCTTGCCTTGTTCAACCGCGTTGAGTGGGATATTCAAGGTGGCGAAAATCTCAAGAAGGACGGTTGGTATCTGCTGATCAGTAACCATCTTAGTTGGACTGATATTGTTGTACTGTGTTGTGTATTTAAAGATCGCATTCCAATGCCAAAATTTTTCTTAAAACAGCAATTATTGTATGTGCCTTTTATTGGTATGGCTTGCTGGGCGCTGGATATGCCATTTATGCGTCGCTATTCTCGAGAGTATTTGATTCGCAACCCACACAAGCGCGGTCAGGATTTGCAAACTACGCGCCGTTCTTGTGCAAAGTTCAAACACACGCCAACTACGGTAGTAAATTACGTTGAAGGCACTCGTTTCACCGAGGAAAAGCAACGCAAGAGTCGTGCGGGTTATCAACATTTGCTGCAGCCAAAATCAGGTGGCATTGCTTACACATTAGCGGCTATGGGCGATCAGTTTGAAAACATCATTGATGTGACCTTAGCGTACCCAGAAAACACCAATAAGCCATTTAAAGACATGATGATGGGACGTATGACGAAGATTGTCGTGCGCGTAAATGTTTTACCAGTCGATGAACGCGTGTTGGGTGATTACTTCAATGACAAGCCATACAAGCGCCAATTCCAACAATGGCTGGGTGATGTGTGGCAAGAGAAAGATCAGTTACTGCAAGATATCCATAAGTAACCAGACCTAAAGGTTAAAATTAAAAAAGGGGAGCAAGATGCTCCCCTTTCGTTTGATGTTCGACTCGAGTTACTTAAGCGTCAGTAGGTAATCAACCAAGGCAAAGTATTCCTCAGTGGATTTAATACCTTGTGCTTGAACTAGGTACTTGTTGTTGACGATAACAGCAGGAACGCCAGTTAGACCGCTATTTTCAAATTGCTTGTCCATACGACGAACCATTGAATCAACCGCAAAGCCTTTGAATGCTGCATCGAATTTCTTCGCGTCTACGCCTTCATCTAGGAAGATTTGACGAAGTTCTGCGTCATCACGGGGTGCTTTACGCATGTTGTGAATGCGGTTAAACATCACTGGCACCATCTTGTCTTCAACTTTAAGTGCAACCATAGTCGCGTAGGCCTTGCTCATTGAAGGGCCCATGTTGCCGCCCATGAAAGAAACGTGGTTCTTTTGTAGCTTCGCGCCTTCAGGTAGCTGCTTCTTAAGTTGCTGGATGATTGGTTCAAACGTATTACAGTGTGGACAGTAGAAAGAGAAGAACTCAGTCACGACAGGCTTTTTCGACGCCTCTAGATCCAATACTTTGTAGTGCTCACCTTCTTTGAATTGCGCTGCATGTGCCGACAGGCTTAGCATCAGCATAGAAAACAGTGCGAACAGTTTTTTCATTTAATAATCTCCATTTTGAATTGTTCGGCCTGACTTACCATTGAGGCATTAAAGACAGTGGTGCTTCTTCTAAGCTGGCAATCTGCTCTTTAAATGCAAGGACCTGACCTTCCCAGTATTTTGGCTCATTGAACCATGGAAAAGCGAGCGGAAATGCCGGGTCATGCCAACGTTTTGCTAGCCATGCCATATAGTGCACCATTCGTAGACCGCGAAGAGGCTCGATTAGTTTCAATTCTGCCGAGTTAAAATCGCAAAACTCTTGGTAACCTTCTAAAACAATATCTAATTGCATCAGTTTGTCTTGGCGTTCGCCGTTGAGCAGCATCCATAAGTCTTGGACCGCAGGGCCATTACGTGAGTCATCCAAATCGACAAACATTGGGCCATCACGCCATAAGATGTTACCTGGATGGCAATCGCCATGCAGACGAATCGTGTTGAAGCCTTCTTGCCAGTGACTTTCAATGGATTTGATTAGCATATCCAAATCATTGAAGAAGCTGTTCTCCAAATGCATCGGAATCATGTTGGCGTTTTGCAGAATCTCTCTCGGTTGATAGAGGTATTCTTGTAAGCCAATAGTTGGTCTATGTTGGAAAGCTTGTCGGCTACCTACTTTATGGATACGGCCGAGGAAACGACCTACACCTTCGAGCTGATCTAAGTTATCGACTTCGTATTGACGACCGCCGACACTTTCAAACAAAGCAAAGCCATAACCTTGATAATGATGCAGTGTTTCACCGTTGATAAGTACAGGTGGTGCGACAGGGATTTCGTTGTCGATCAGTTCAAGGGTGAAGTCGTGTTCTTCTTGAATCTGCTCATTGCTCCAGCGTTCTGGACGGTAGAACTTCACCACGTAGCGCTGGCGTTCTTCGTCAGTAAACTGGTAAACGCGGTTTTCATAGCTGTTGAGAGCAAGAAAGCCCGATTCTGCTCGAATGCCGATGCTCTCTAGCGCATACCACATAAAGTCGGGCGTGAGGGCATCAAAGTTGAAAGTACCTTGGGACATATAAATAAAAAGGCTCATTGCTGAGCCTTTTTCCATTAGTCATCGAAGTTATAGCTTCTTGATAAATCGGCTTTCTACTTCGATAGTGAATTCGTTGCTCTTATCGGTGAGTATAAACTGAATTGTCGTGATCGCAGAGTCTAGCTTGTCAGGATCTGCGCCAAGGCTCATTGGTAAGTTCAGTACTTCACCCGGTTCAACTTGGATGGTTTGTTTACCATACCAGCTGACATCACTTAGTCCCTCTACATTCAAATCGTATTCTTGAACTTGTTGAGTTTTGTTGATGACTTTCAGCGTGTAGGTGTTTTCCACTTCGCCAGAGCTGTTCACTCGGAATAATTGGTTACGGTCACGCAGTACGCTCATGCCTGCTGGATCAACCGATGCGACCTGGAGGAAGAACAGGCCAATCATCACTAGTAGTACCGCACCATAGCCAAGCAGTTTTGGACGCATGACCTTGGTACTCTTACCTGAGAGACGATGCTCTGTGGTGTAGTTGATTAGGCCTTTCTCGTAACCCATGCGTTCCATGGTGTTGTCACACGCATCAATACATGCACCACAGTTGATACACTCATACTGCAAACCATCACGGATATCGATGCCAGTTGGGCATACCTGAACACACAAATCACAGTCGATACAGTCGCCCAAGCCAAGTTGTTTTGGATCGGCTTTGCGTGAGCGAGGGCCGCGTTTTTCACCACGACTAGAATCGTAGCCCACGATGAAGGTGTCTTTATCGAACATCGCCGATTGGAAGCGCGCGTAAGGACACATGTGAATACACATAATAGAACGCATCCACCCAGCGTTGCCGTAAGTACAAATGGCAAAGAACATCACCCAAAATACTGGCCAGAAGTTAGCATTAAAGGTAAAAAAGTCGATAACCAGTTGCTTCATTGGCACAAAGTAACCGACAAAGGTAAAGCCAGTTGCGAGGGCTATCGAAAACCACGCTATGTGTTTGAGGGCTTTACGCATCGCTAAGTTAGCGGTTAGCTTGTTGGAATCCTGTTTACGACGCTTATTGGCACTGCCTTCTAGTTTTTCCTCAAACCATATATACATAAAGGTCCACACGGTTTGCGGACACAGATAGCCACACCAAACCCGGCCTAAGAAGGTAGTGATAAAAAACAGTCCAAACGCGGCTATCACAAATAGCAGAGCGAGTAGGGTGAGGTCTTGTGGGTACAGCGTGGTGCCGAAAAAGTTGAACTGCTGGTTACCGATGTCCAGCAAAATGGCTTGGCGCTCGCCGTAAGGAATCCAAGGAATCAGGGCAAAAAACAGCAACAAAAACCAACCGCCGTAGCGACGCAGTTTTTGGAACGTACCTTTGCTTTCGCGAACATAGATTCGATTGCTTGGGTTGAAACGGTCCCCGTTGCCTTTGTGGGTCTTGGGGTTAAAGGTCTTTGGAGTCACATCTTTGATATCAATCTTATCCTGACTCATGCACTCATCCTTCTTTAGGCTTTCTTATAATGTACGGCGGCACTTCTAATGATGTCGCTCGATGACATTGCTGTTTGGTTCAAACCATGACATATGGTTGAACATAATTATTTTAGTAAATACTGATGAACGGCGATTATACAATCAATAACAATTCCGTTTCTTTAACGCAGTCAATGTTTAACAACAAAAGTCAGTACAGTTAACCAGATAAATGACTGAACAGTTATAACTGCCGTTTGAAGTGTTTGATTTAGTTATAAAAAAAGCGACTCAAATGAGTCGCTTATCAATGCTAGGTGTTGCGCGGTTTACTTGATGATACCGCGCGCGCGTAGAATCGCGGTCTTAAAGTCGTCTTCTTGGTCTTTCTTTAGACCCGGGATCATTTCGTCTTTACCGCTGTTGCGCATTTTTAGGTGGTAGATCAGCACGTCATCGGTCAGATCTTCCAATTTACCTTCATAACCTGCTTCGTTCGCCAGCTTCATGATGAATTGTAGCAAGTTCATTTCTTGGTCTTTGTGCCACTCAGGCTCTAGTAGCTCAAGCAGCTCTTCAATACGATGACACTTCATTTCTTTCTCCACATAATTTATAGGTGTTATTTGCTACTAAAGGTATCAAATTGCTCGGCGAACACCAAATAGGAAAAGGGTAGAGAGAAAAGAAAAAAGCGCGGTGATTGCCGCGCTTTTTAATTAAGCTGCTTTGATAACTTTGTTTGGAACACTTGGCACAATCGCTGTCTTCTCAACCAGAGTCATTGCTGGCGCAACTAGTTTTGCCTTTGGCGCAGTAGTAAAACCACTGCGACGGCGCATTGCACTACGATTTGTATGTGCGAACCTGACTGTTGTTGGGCGCATTTAGATACCTAACTGCCAGGCATATCCATTGCCGATGTAATGGCCTAACTCACTATGAGTTGAGCTTCAACTGCTTGAAGGGTGGCTCTTCTGGCTCTCGCCAATCCAAATAATGAATCAGGAATAACGATATGCATGCATATCATGTATAGGTTAGCACTCCTGTCATAATTGGTCGATAGTTGAGCAGTTGAATTGTATGGAATTTATGGTTTTCTGTGCGAATTCGAGACGAAAATTTGTTTTGATCCCATGATCAGCAGTAGTAGTATGAGATCTCTACCAAGGAGGTGCATATGTCATTTTTGAAGAAGACACTTGCGAGTTTTGGGATCGGCAGTGCTAAGGTCGATTCGATCCTAAACCAAGACGTGCTGTTTCCCGGTCAGATTGTGGATGTCTCTATCCACGTTTATGGCGGAGCGACCGAACAAGCGATCGATAACATCGATCTCAAGCTGTGTTGCCGTTATATCGCGGAAGCGCCAGACGATCGTGGAGCAAGAGAAGGGCACAGCATGAGACGCGTACCCCAAACGCATGTTCTGGCAAAGTGGAACCTCCCATACGCATTTACTATCCATCCCGGCGAAGATCGAACCTTCGAAGTTAAACTCGATGTGCCGTGGAATACCCCTGTCACCATCGGTGATGCCAAAGTCTGGTTAGAAACGGGTTTGGACGTTGCGATGGCGCTCGACCCTACCGACAAAGACATTCTCACCGTTAGACCTGACCCACTTATGGATGCCGTTTTGTCTGCTTTTGAGTCGCAAGGCTTGCGCATTCGCCAAGTAGAGTGCGAAGAAGTCAAAGGCTTCGACCTACCATTTGTACAAGAGTTTGAAATGGTGCCAACCGATGGCCCATATCATGGCGTATGGCGAGAGTTGGAGTTTGTTGCTCACCGCGATGAGCAGAACCTCAAACTGTGGTTTGAAGTGGACCGCACCCGCAGCGGAGCAAGTGGCATGCTGGCAAGCTTACTCGGGAGTGGCAAACTAAAACGCGAACTGAGCATTCCGGTGAACACGAAACTGGATGACGTTGGTCCATTAATCCTGAATTACCTCGAACAAACCACGGCTGCACACGAGTCTTAATTTAAGCTTACACGTGTACGCTTAATGTGCCATACTAGAGTGAATATTCAAAACTCTAGTATAGGCACGTTCATGTCCTCACCTCAGAAAGCACAATACAGTCAGGGCGAAGAACTGGCCAACTCCATTACCCATGGTATCGGAATGATTTTCGGTATTGTAGGCTTGGTTTTACTACTGGTTAAAGCGATTGATCATCAAGCGGACACGCTGACCATTACCAGTATGGCAATCTACGGCTCTAGTATGATTGTGCTGTTTCTGGCTTCTACGCTTTATCACGCCATTCCATACCCGAAAGCCAAACGTTGGCTGAAAACCTTCGATCACTGTGCCATCTACCTTTTGATTGCAGGTAGTTACACGCCATTTTTATTGGTGAGTCTGCGTACACCATTGGCGATTGGGCTGATGATTGTGATTTGGACCATTGCGCTGATTGGCATCATCATGAAAGTCGCGTTTGTCTATCGATTCAAAAAATTGTCTTTGATGACGTATCTGGTGATGGGGTGGTTATCGTTGATCGTGATTTATCAGTTGGCGATAAATCTCGATATTGGTGGTCTGACACTATTAGCAGCGGGTGGATTGGTGTATTCGATCGGGGTGATTTTCTACGTTGCTAAGCGGATCCCTTTTAATCACGCAATTTGGCACGGCTTTGTGTTGGCGGGTTGTGTGTGTCACTTCTTCGCGATTTATTACTTTGTCGAGCCTATCTAGCTGATAGAGATAAACCCGACAAAGCATGTCGTATCGTATTAGCGAGTTTTCACTTCTAATACTTCTGCTGAGAACTGGTATTGCTGCGACTGTGGCACTGCCAGTTTAATCGCTTTACCTTGCTCGGCCTGTTGTGGGCGAAGGTAGGTATCTGCCATGCGTTTGATAGATTGCCAAACCGTGATGTTTTCTTTCGCCAATTGTTTGCCAGTCATATCGAATACCTGCACTTCCACTTCTACCTGAATCACCGATTGTGAGCTTTGGTTCGTGATAGAAGTAGGGAAGATCAGTTCACCATCCTCGTAGCTTGCCGAGCCAATCAATACATCCACACCTGAATCAGATAGCTGCATGGTTGGCTTCTTCGCGTTTACAACAACGGTGGTACCGACTTTCTTGGTCACAACTGGAATTGTTGCCATCTCTGTTGTTGCAGGAGCTGAAGTTGCCACGGCTTCAACGGCGGTGGTTGAGGCTACGACAGCCGCAGCTTCTACTGCTTCAACTTTCTCTAGTGTGGTCTCTGCGGCTTTTGGTGTGGCCTTTTTCACGACATATTCCCATGTGAAGTCGTCGTTCAGTTTTACTTCGCGCCCATCCGCCAGTTTCACAACTTCGGCTGCGTAAACCGATGAAGATGCGAGTAGGGTCGCCAGAGTGATCCATGTTTTCATTGTTATACCTTTTATTTGAGTCTGTTTAACGGCGCCAAAACGCAGGGAAGAACAGTACAAGAATAGTCAGAATTTCCAGACGGCCCATCAACATACCAAAGCTTAGCAGCCACTTAGCTGCGTCTGGTAACGGTGCAAAGTTACCTGTTGGGCCAATCACGCTGCCCATACCCGGACCCACGTTCGCTACTGCGGTAATGGAACCAGAAATACTGGTCACAGGGTCTAGGCCAAGTGCACTTAAGCAGCCTGCGATAAAGATGATGGTGATAAAGAACATCAAACCAAATGCCACCACTGAACGAACAATATCGTCATTCACTGGGCGTTGGTTGTAGCGCTGAACGAACACGCCAGATGGATGAATCAGTTTCATGATTTGCTTGTTAAGCAGCGTCATCGCGATCTGGAAGCGGAAGATTTTAATCCCGCCGGAGGTCGAGCCCGAACACGCGCCCGCCATCATTAAGAAAGCAAACAGCGTGGTAGGTAGAGCGCCCCATGCGGTGAAGTCTTCTAGACCAAACCCAGTTGTCGTCACCACCGATACGATGTTGAACATTGAAACGCGCAGTGCATCCAAAATGGTGTAACCATCGCGAATCACCAACCAAGCAGAAACCACTAAGCTAGAGAATAAGAACAAGTAGGCAAAACCGCGTACCTGAGCATCTCTAATTAATACTTCGACACTGCGCTTGCGTAGCGCGGCAACAAACAACAGGAATGGCAGGCCACCAAGGAACATAAAGGTGGTCGCGACCCAGTGCGCACCATTAGAGAAGTGGTTCATCGAACCGTCAGACGTTGAGTATCCGCCCGTAGATAGGGTTGTAAACGCGTGGTTGATCGCTTCAAACAGGTTCATGCCAGTCAGCAAATAACCCACAATACACAAGCCTGTCAGCATCAGATACACCAATACGATGTTCTTCGCGACGGTCTTGGCTCTCGGGCTGCTCTTATCAGACCAATCAGACGATTCGGTTTGGAACAGCTTCATACCACCAACGTTAAGCATTGGTAGGATAGCTACCGCCATTACGATAAAGCCAATACCACCCAACCATTGCAAGATGGAACGCCACAACAAGATACTCGGCGCCATGTTGTCTAAACCACTGAGTACAGTAGAGCCTGTTGTGGTGATGCCAGACATGGTTTCAAAATAGGCGTCGGTAAAGCTAATGTGGTTGATAAACACAAACGGCAATGCAGCAAACGCACTGGCGATGGTCCATACCAAACTGGTGATGAGGAACATGTCACGCACACTGAGTTTGAACTTGGCGGTTCGGCCAATCGTCAAACAGATGAATGCAGCTAGGTGGGTGATCACAACGGCTTGGGCGAAATCGAGGAATCCGCCCGTACCAGTGAAAAACGCGACCAAAGTCGGCACGTACATAAAAAGGGCCAGTTTGGATAAAACCAGCCCGATAACAAACAGTACGGGACGTAAGTTGACCATAGGAAAATCCTAGAGGAAGAATGGACTCGGCTGGAACAGCGCTTCGACGTCTGGTACGTACTTTTTGTCGACCAGGAACATCACGACGTGGTCATCTTGTTCGATGACGGTACGATCGTGTGCGATAAGAACTTCTTCGCCACGAACGATAGCACCAATGGTGGTTCCTGGTGGGAGTTTGATATCGCCAATCGCGCGACCCACCACTTTCGATGTGGTTTCGTCACCGTGCGCAACGGCTTCGATGGCTTCTGCCGCGCCACGACGCAGAGAAGATACATTAACGATGTCAGCACGACGAACGTGCGTGAGTAGGGCAGAAATCGTCGCTTGCTGTGGTGAGATCGCCACATCAATCACGCCGCCTTGTACTAGGTCGACATAAGCGCCGCGCTGGATCAGCACCATCACTTTCTTCGCGCCCATGCGTTTTGCCAACATCGCTGACATGATGTTGGTTTCATCCTCGTTGGTTAACGCGATGAACACATCTACTTGGTCGATGTTTTCTTCGGTCAGCAGTTCTTGATCCGCAGCATCACCACAGAAGACGATGGTGTTTTCTAGCTGCTCAGACAGCTTCTCTGCACGCTGATAGTTACGCTCAATCAGTTTAACACTGTAAGTTTGCTCAAGGCGTTTGGCTAAACTCGCACCGATGTTACCACCGCCAACAATCATGATGCGGCGGTAAGGTTTCTCGAGGCGCTGAAGTTCGCTCATTACCGAGCGAATGTGGTTACTTGCTGCAACAAAGAAAACTTCATCATCAGCTTCTATGATGGTGGTGCCTTGTGGGCGAATAGGGCGACCTTGACGGAAAATCGCAGCAACACGAGTATCGATGTGTGGCATGTGTTCACGCAGAGCGGATAGAGCGTTACCAACCAGCGGGCCACCATAGTAGGCTTTTACTGCGACTAGGCTGACTTTTTGCTCGGCAAAGCTGACGACTTGCAATGCGCCAGGATATTGAATAAGGCGTTCGATGTAACTGGTTACCAGTTCTTCTGGTGCGATAAGGTGATCGACAGGGATTGCACCAGATTTGAATAGCGCTTCTTTTTCTGCCAGGTACTCTGGAGAACGAATACGTGCAACACGGTTTGGGGTATTGTACAGAGTGAAGGCAACCTGACACGCGGCCATATTGGTCTCATCGGTGTTGGTCACCGCAACTAGCATGTCGGCGTCTTGTGCACCTGCTTCACGTAACACATCTGGGTGACTCGCGTGACCATTAACAACACGAAGATCGTACTTGTCTTGCAACTCTCGCAGTCGGTCGCCATTTTTGTCGACGATGGTGATGTCGTTATTCTCACCAACGAGGTTTTCTGCCAATGTGCCGCCAACCTGACCAGCACCAAGAATAATGATTTTCATACTCTTTACTCGTTATCTGAAAAAGGCGATTGAATTCGCTTCAATCGCCCTATTTAGCATGCTGTTACGCGTGTTTTTTCGTTAGCACTGCGTAGTAGAAACCATCCATATCTTCTTCACCTGGTAGAATCTGACGACCAGGTTGTTCGGGATCAGAGTCCACTAGTTGCGCATCCGCAGTACGTGCTAAGAACGCTTTTACTTGCTCCACGTTTTCTTGTGGTGTGATTGAGCAAGTCGCGTAAACCATGGTGCCGCCCGGTTTCAGTTGCGTCCACATTGCATCAAAAATTTCGCTCTGTAGCTCCGCCAGTGCGGCAATATCATCAGCACGACGTAGCCATTTGATGTCTGGGTGACGACGAATTACGCCCGTTGCAGAACATGGTGCGTCCAGCAAAATGCGATCAAATTGTTCGCCTTGCCACCATTCTTGAGGATGACGCGCATCGCCGCAAACCACTTTTGCCTGAAGGTTGAGACGCTTCAGGTTTTCATGTACACGTTTAAGACGTGTGTCGTCGCAGTCAATGGCAACCACTTCGCTGCCAGACGTACGCTCAAGAATATGTGCCGTCTTACCGCCCGGTGCTGCACAGCAGTCTAGGATCAGCTCGCCATCTTTTGGTTCAAGATAGTTAATCGACAACTGTGCTGCCGCATCTTGCACCGATACCCAACCTTTTTCAAAGCCTGGCAGTTTCATCACATCGCATGGCGCGGCCAATTTTAGGGCGTCCATTGCTTGTGTGTGTGGCGTGCTATCAATGTTTTCATTTTTGAGTAGCGCAAGGTATTCATCACGAGTGTGGTGCTGGTGGTTTACACGCAACCACATTGGCGCTTTCTGGTTGT
Organism: Vibrio sp. M260121; assembly: GCF_036533715.1. NCBI lineage: Bacteria > Pseudomonadati > Pseudomonadota > Gammaproteobacteria > Vibrionales > Vibrionaceae > Vibrio > Vibrio sp. M260121. The sequence goes on from NZ_JATABF010000021.1 coordinate 70,547, forward strand.
TGGCTTCAACAATGCTTTCCCACTGCTCTGGGTAAGCTTCTTGCAGTAGTTTAAGTAACCAGCTTGGGTGGCCGTACTTGCCTGCATTGTTGCTGACCGCCATTTGGTCTAGTTCTTCTTGGTTGCGCTGGTAGTTACGCAATACCGCGTTGATAAGACCGCGCAGACGAGGACCTTTCAGTTCTTTAGTACCTTCAACTGTTTCACCGACTGCAGCGTGCGCAGGAATACGCATGAAGCTTAGTTGATAAATGCCTACCAAAATAAGGTGATGGAAAACGCGTTGTTTGCCTTTTAACGGCTTATCCATCAACTGGTTTGCAATCATTTCTAGGCGAGGGAGGTAACGTAGAGCGCCGTAACAGATCTCTTGTAGAAGAGCGTGGTCACGTGGTCGTACGTTTTGTTGAGCCGCTGGAAGAGCGCTTGAAAGTGAGTGGCCCTTGTCGACGACAAGATACAAGACGTTGGCAGCCGCAGCGCGAACATTCATGATGAGTACCTTAAAGTAAAGGAGGGCATCTCTGCCCTCTAAAAGTTCGTATTATTGGTCTTTGACACTATTGTCTGGCTTTTTAAACCAGTTGGGTGCCAACTTCAAACCAAGATGCACGTGAGTTCAAAATATCTTGAACTGACATGGCTTTTTTACCCGGAACTTGCAGTTGTTCCAGTACCAGTGTGCCATTGCCTGTCGCAACATAAATGCCGGTTTTATCTGCTTGCACAATAGTGCCCGCTGGCTTGTCACTGTTTTGTTCCGCCACACGGCTTTGCCATACTTTGATGCTGTTTTCAGCCGCTTCAAAGTGGCTCATTGGCCATGGGTTGAATGCGCGAACGCAACGCTCGATGTGTGCCGCGTCGTCATTCCAATTAATGCGTGCTTCTTCTTTGCTCAGCTTCTTCGCGTAGTTTGCAAGCTCGTCATCTTGCTTCACTGGCTCAGCTTTACCTGTTGCGATGTCTGCTAGGCAGTCAATCAGAGCATCAGGGCCTAAGCCTGCAAGTTTTTCGTACATAGATGCGCTGGTGTCACTTGCTTCAATCGGCAATTTTGCGATTTTCAGCATGTCACCTGTATCCAAACCAATGTCCATCTGCATGATGGTTACACCTGTTTCTGCATCACCAGCCCAAACTGAGCGTTGGATCGGGGCTGCACCACGCCAGCGAGGAAGAATCGAACCGTGCACGTTAATACAGCCCAATTTAGGTGTATCTAGCACAACTTGTGGAAGCAATAGACCGTAAGCCACAACCACCATGATGTCGGCGTTCAGATCAGCAAGCTCTTGCTTAGCTTCATCTGATTTGAAGTTTTCTGGCTGGTATACCGGAATGTCGTGCTCAAGCGCGATGGTTTTCACTGGGCTGGCAGTAAGCTTCTTACCACGACCTGCTGGGCGGTCTGGTTGAGTGTATACCGCAATTACTTCGTGCTCCGAAGACAACAACGCCGCCAAGTGACGGGCGGCGAAATCCGGAGTACCTGCAAAGACAATACGTAAAGACTGGCTCAAGGTAGGCTTCCTTCTAATTAAATTGTATCGAGATTAAGCGTTCTGCTGTTTCTCGTTAAAGCGTTTGATTTTTGCTAGCTTGTCTTGAATACGCTTACGCTTAAGTGGCGATAGGTAATCAACGAACAGTTTACCCATTAGATGGTCTAGTTCGTGTTGAACGCAGATTGCTAGCAGATCGTCAGCGTCAAATGTGTATTCTTTGCCGTCGCGATCTAGGGCTTTAACCGTAACCTCAGCAGCGCGAGGCACAAGTGCGCGAGCACCTGGTACCGATAGACAGCCTTCTTCGATGCCGTCTTCGCCACGCTTTTCCAGAATCTCAGGGTTGATAAGCACCATCGGCTCATCGCGAGTCTCTGAAATATCGATAACTACGATACGTTTGTGGATATCAACCTGCGTTGCCGCAAGGCCAATACCTTCTTCGTCGTACATGGTTTCAATCATGTCATCGACGATTTTTTGAATCTCAGGTGTCACCTCTTCTACAGGTTTTGCAACGGTACGCAGGCGATCATCTGGGAATGTTAATACTTGTAATACAGACATATTCACTCGAAATATTGAACTGTGCCGTAACAGCACAAACCTTGTTGGCTCAATTCTAGACATTTTATGACCTAAATGACAGCATCCTGATACCAATTTCCATTCTGGTAACTGCCTAATAGACCAAGGACGAGGGTCATGAATCGAATTTTCCGCAACGTTTCTCGTATTACGTTGCCGTTACTTTTCTCTTTCAATGTTGTAGCAAATACGGACTCCCAACCACTTACCGTTAAAGATGATGCACCCAAAACTTATGTTGTGGTCAAAGGTGATACGCTTTGGGATATTTCAGCGATGTATCTGGATAGCCCTTGGTTGTGGCCTCGTTTGTGGCAAGTGAACCCAGAGATCGATAACCCGCACCTGATTTATCCGGGAGATAAGTTATCGCTGGTGTGGATTAACGGTCAGCCAGTCTTGAGCTTAAAACCCGTCAAAAAACTCAGCCCTAAAGCTCGCATCACTGAAAAGAAAGCGGTACCTACCGTAGCCGAAGGTTTGGTGATGCCGTACTTAAAATCCGATCGCTTATTGGATGATGAGACATTAGAAAACGCGGCGAAGGTGATGGGTAGCAGTAAAGGCAGTAAATACCTGACCGCAGAAGACACGCTGTATATCAGTGGCAAGCAAGCATGGACAGATTGGGCAATCTATCGACCTGTGGAAACTTTCTCTCGAGATGATGTATCACAACAAATCACGGCATTACGTTTGATTGCCAAAGGTGAGTTGATCGAGGCGTCGGATGAATTTTCAGGACTGAAAATCACCACTCAACTGCAAGAGATTATCCGTAATGATATTGCTTTGCCGGTTCAAGCATTAGAAAACGGGGATTTCACGGCCACCTTCTATCCATTACCTTCGCCGCAAGGCAGTTCTGCTAAGTTATTGGGGAATATTGAAGGCATTCGCTTTAGCTCGACTAACCAAGTGGTGGTGATCGATAAAGGCACATCGGACGAACTTCGCCAAGGCAGTGTGTTCGATCTTAAAGAAGATGCGCATCCTGTTTATAAAGATGGTGATGACTTTGCTAAGGACAACGGTTTTCTCGATTCCAAGATCACTTTGCCACAGAGTAAAGTTGGTGAGTTACTCGTGATTCGCCCTTATGAATATTTCAGCCTTGCTCTGATCACCAATAGCACCAAACCAATCAATAAAGAGGTATCTGTGGTTTCTCCTCTGGTAGAGGAACCGGCCACCAATGAAACCACACAATGATACGGACCTCGCCGCCTGGCTAAAGTTGAGTTGTTTGCCAGGCATTGGCGGGGTCAAGCTGAGTAAGCTGCTGAGCAAAGACACGCCGAGTAATATTGTTCAATATTCCACGGAGCAGCTTCAGCTTTTAGGCTTAACGGCAAAACAACTGCAAGCGTGGTCGCAGGTCGATAAAGAAGTCGATGCTTGTCTGACTTGGGCTGCAGCATCTTCTCATCATCATATTCTTACTTTGGCGGATGCTTTGTACCCGCCACTTCTCAAACAAACCGTCGCACCGCCTCCTTTATTATTCGTAAAGGGAGACGCGAGCTGCTTGTCTCAGCCACAAATTGCTATGGTTGGCAGTCGTAATGCCAGTGTGGATGGACTACAACATGCAAGAGGCTTTGCATCAGACTTGGTACAACACGATCTGATCGTCACCAGTGGTTTAGCATTAGGTATTGATGGTCATGCTCATGATGGCGCGCTTTTAGCTGGAGGTAAAACCATCGCAGTGCTTGGTTCTGGGTTGGAACAAGTGTACCCAGCAAGACACCGAGGTTTGGCGCAGCGAGTGATGGAAAATGGTGCGCTTGTCTCTGAGTTTCGTCCTGATGCTAAGCCTCGCGCAGAAAACTTCCCACGTCGTAATCGAATTATTAGTGGTTTGTCGCTGGGTGTTTTGGTGGTGGAAGCAGCTGAAAAAAGTGGTTCCTTAATCACTGCTCGCTATGCCCTTGAGCAAGGTCGAGAAGTTTTCGCTCTGCCAGCTTCGATTAATGCTCCTAACGCCAGTGGCGGTAATCAATTGATTCGTAACGGAGCTTGCCTCGTACAAAATACTCAAGAGGTGCTGAATGAAATACAGTCTTTACTCGACTGGTCTATTAATCAGAGCTTAGATTTATTTTCTACGCCAATTGATGAAGAAGAATTGCCATTTCCTCAGCTGTTAGCTAACGTAGGAAATGAGGCTACACCAGTTGATATTCTTGCAAGCAGGACCAATATACCTGTTCAAGAAGTCATGATGCAGCTCTTAGAGCTTGAGCTTTCAGGGCATGTTGTTGCAGTATCCGGTGGCTATATTCGAAAGGGGAGGGGCTAGCTATGATGATGGATATACTTATGTATCTATTCGAAACCTACATCCATAGCGATGCAGAGTTACAAGTCGAACAAGACGAATTGGAAGATGAATTGCTTCGTGCAGGCTTCCAGCAAAAAGACATCTACAAAGCCCTTGTCTGGTTAGAAGAGCTGGCGGCATTGCAACAAAGCGATGAACATTCAGCCATTTCAACCTGCATTGCATCGGCATCGACACGTATCTATACCGCATCTGAGATGCAGCGACTGGACCTCGAATGTCGTGGGTTCTTGTTGTTCCTAGAGCAAATCAATGTTCTGACCACAGAAACGCGTGAGATGGTTATCGACCGTGTAATGGGGCTTGAAACCAATGAGTTTGAGCTTGAGGACCTTAAATGGATCATTCTTATGGTGCTATTTAATGTTCCAGGCAACGAAAACGCCTACACGCTGATGGAAGAGCTGCTGTACACCAAGGAACAAGGTATTCTTCATTAATATCTTCGCTTGAGCGGTGAGTATGAGTAGTAAAATCGATCACAACCTTTTCTCGGCACACGAGCATGCGCTTGAGCGCGAACCTTGCCCTAAATGCGGTGGGGAAGTGTCGCTTAAGCACGGTAAACACGGTCCTTTTTTAGGTTGTAGCCAATACCCAAGTTGCGATTACATTAAGCCGCTACACAGCAATGACGGTCACATCGTGAAAGAGTTGGGTGTGCCTTGCCCTGAGTGTGGCAATGAATTGGTACTCCGCCAAGGGCGCTACGGTATGTTCGTTGGTTGTAGCCATTACCCAGCATGCCATCATATTGAGTCGATTAACCAACCAGAGCCAGAGCAGCAAGCGAAAGAGCAACACGCTTGCCCTGAATGTGGCAAAGGACATTTGGTTGAGCGTAAAACCCGATTTGGTAAAACATTCTACGCGTGTGATAACTATCCGAAGTGCAAGTTTGCGGTTAACTTGGCGCCTGTAAGAGGCCGCTGCGAGGAATGTGGATTTACCTTGTTGGTAGAAAAGAAACTTGCCAGCGGGGTTAAACTGCAATGCGCGAGTCGTAAGTGCCAGCATACTCAATCACAATAACCTTCAGTACGAATTAAAAAGGGTCGCATCATGCGACCCTTTTGCTATTTATTCCGCTGCTTTTCTATGCTTGCCACTGCTTGGCAAATTCATGCACGGCAGGGAAAGCCTGCTCATCCAATACATCTGCTAATGCACAAAGTTTACGATTAAGTTCGCCAGTGTAGTCACTACATACGTTGATGTGTCCCATCTTGCGACCCGCACGTTTTTCTTTGCCATACCAATGAATGTGACAACCATCCATCGCTAGCAATGCTTCTGGCAGTGTGTCTTCACCTAGGATATTAATCATCGAGGTCTCACGAACTAGCTTAGTGCTACCTAAAGGCATGCCGCACACGGCGCGTAGGTGGTTCTCAAACTGACAAGTTTCTGCACCCTGTTGAGTCCAGTGACCAGAGTTGTGTACGCGTGGTGCGATTTCATTAACTAGCAAAGTGCCGTCAACATCGAAGAACTCCAGCGCTAGCACACCAACGTAGTTCAAGTTGTTGGCAATGGCCGTGAACATCTGTTTTGCTTGCTCTTGCAACTCTGGTGCATCAATCGCAGTAGAAAGGCTCAATACACCATTGGTGTGAACGTTCTCTGCCAGAGGGTACACTTCAACACTGCCATCTTTACCACGTGCACCAACCAGTGAAACTTCGCGGTTGAAAGGGACAAATTCCTCAGCAACAATCGCTTGAGTTGGTGATGCGGCAATGCACTCTGCCATCTCTGTCCAAATGTCGTCGACTTGAGAAGTTTCTTTTAAGCGCCACTGGCCTTTACCATCGTAACCACCCAATGCACTTTTCAGAACCATTGGCATACCAACGTGTTCAATTGCACGGTCAAAGTCTTCACGAGTTTCGATTACGTAGTATTTCGCGTTACGCACACCAGCATCATCAAGTAATGCCTTTTCAATGCGGCGATCACCGCCTGCTTTGATGGCTTGCGTACTTGGTAGGAACTTGCCGCTCGCTTCGCAAACATCGAGCACGTCATGCGGGATATGCTCGAACTCAGCAGTAATGACGTCGACTTGTTCAATTGCATTCTCTAAGCCGTTGCCTAGTACGTGCTGAGTCAGTGGATGAACGATGTTACCGCTGCCCACATCGTAAGCTGAGATTTGAATATTCAGTGGCGCACCAGCCAGAGACATCATACGAGCCAACTGACCCGCACCAAGAACCAGTACATGCATCTGATTAATCCTCAGCAGGGTTTGGGTTCGCCAATACGGTTTCCGTTTGTTCGTTACGGAACGCTTCGACTTTTGCCATGATCGTTTCATCATGTGTACCAAGGATTTGAGCTGCTAGGATGCCAGCGTTTGCTGCGCCTGCTTCGCCAATCGCCAATGTACCAACCGCAATACCTTTTGGCATCTGTACGATAGAAAGCAGTGAGTCCATGCCTTTCAGCGCACGAGACTGCACAGGGACGCCAAGTACCGGAACGCTAGTAAACGCCGCCGCCATACCTGGTAGGTGAGCAGCACCGCCCGCACCTGCGATGATGACTTTAATGCCACGTTCTTTCGCGCTGCTTGCGTAATCAGCCAACAATTGAGGAGTACGGTGAGCTGACACCACCTTTGTTTCGTAAGACACGCCAAATTGATCCAGCATGTCCGCTGCTAGTTTCATGGTTGGCCAATCTGATTTAGAACCCATGATGATACCGACTTTCATCTCAAACTCCTTCAAGCTGCAAAATTAGGTGAGCTGATAAATTTGTGCGCATTATACGGGGATTTTTACCTCAAGCAAACGTTTGCGTGTGTTTGTAAATGCTATTGATACATTTTATAAACAAATTGCTTTAGTCTCTGAGAATGAATATTTGTACACTTAGTACAAACACAACAGAAAAGATTATCAGGAAGTATCGGTGGAGAACTTTGAACAGGTGCTAAAAGCACTACAAACAGGTGAAGTGATTGCCTACCCAACAGAGGGGGTGTTTGGTGTTGGATGTGACCCAGATAACCCGGAAGCGATTCAAAAACTGCTAGAGCTAAAACAGCGTCCAGTAGAGAAAGGTTTAATCCTTATTGCTGCGAGCTATGAGCAGCTTCTGCCTTATATTGATGAATCTCAGCTGACTCAAGAGCAATTAGATAAAGTCCATGCAACTTGGCCTGGGCCATACACGTGGGTCATGCCTGCAAGTGACAAAGTTTCTCACTGGGTATCGGGACAATTTGATTCAATCGCAGTGCGTGTGACGGATCATCCTTTAGTACAAAAGATGTGTAATGCGTTCGGAAAGCCGCTAACCTCTACCAGCGCGAATCTTACTGGTCAGCCTCCTTGTATGACGACGGAAGAAGTTGAAGAGCAGTTAGGCGATAGACTTGTGGCGATCTTACGTGGTGAAACCAGCGGTCGTGACAAGCCGAGTGAAATTCGTGATGCTAAAACCTCGCAAATATTAAGACAGGGCTAACCCTGCTAGTCAGCAATCAATAGGTACTACACGTATGTCAGCAATCGATAAGCACGCCGTAAAACAGTTCCTGATGTCACTTCAGGATTCCATTTGTCAGCAGTTAGAACAAGAAGATGGAAAGGCCGTCTTTGTTGAAGACGCATGGCAACGTGAAAAAGGAGAGCGTCTTGGTGGCGGTGGCCGTACTCGCGTATTGCGTGATGGTCATATCTTCGAGCAAGGAGGAGTGAACTTCTCTCATGTCGAAGGTAATGAAATGCCAGCATCTGCGACGGCACATCGTCCAGAGCTAGCGGGGCGTCGTTTTGAAGCGATGGGTGTTTCCTTGGTTATTCACCCTAAAAACCCTTATGTACCGACTTCACATGCCAATGTCCGCTTCTTTATTGCAGAGAAAGATGGCGAAGACCCAATCTGGTGGTTTGGTGGTGGTTTTGACCTAACGCCTTTCTACCCATTTGAAGAAGACTGCCAATCATGGCACGACACAGCAAAACAGCTTTGTGCGCCATTTGGTGACGAAGTTTACCCAGAGCACAAAGCGTGGTGTGACAAATACTTCTTCCTCCCACACCGAAATGAAACTCGTGGTGTTGGTGGTCTATTCTTTGATGACTTAAACCAGTGGGAATTTGATAAGTGTTTTGACTACATCAAAGCGGTTGGTGAGGGATACTGCCAAGCTTACCTACCGATTGTATCTCGTCGTAAAGACATCGAGTTCGGTGAGCGCGAGCGCGAGTTCCAACTGTATCGACGTGGTCGTTACGTAGAGTTCAACCTAGTGTATGACCGTGGCACTCTGTTTGGTTTGCAAAGTGGCGGTCGTACAGAGTCAATTCTTATGTCGATGCCACCACTTGCACGTTGGGAATACAGCTACGAACCACAGACTGGCTCTCCAGAAGCTGAACTTTACGAGCGATACCTAACGCCACGAGAGTGGTAAGCGTTGAATCTCCTTTTCTGCATAGATAGATAGTGATAGGGTCATCGGTAAATCAGATGGCCCTATTTTTATATATGGGTAAGGAATAAAGGTAAGGAAATGACTCTGCAAATTGATCGTTATGCCGTGTTTGGTAATCCTATCGGACACAGCAAGTCGCCATTCATTCACACCTTGTTTGCTCGTCAAACCAATCAGTCATTGGTGTATACCGCAGAAACTGCCCCTGTTGATGGCTTTGTTGAAGCAGCAAAAGCTTTTTTTGCTGACGATGGGAAAGGGTGTAACGTGACAGTGCCTTTTAAAGAAGATGCTTATCGATTTGCCAATCGTCTTACTGAGCGAGCAGAGCTAGCCGGTGCTGTGAACACACTGAAGAAGCTAGATGACGGAGAAATAATTGGTGACAACACCGATGGAGAGGGCTTGGTACAAGACCTACTACAGCATCAAGTCGTATTGGAAGGCGCGAGAATTCTGGTCATTGGCGCTGGTGGTGCTGCTCGTGGTGTGATTAAACCACTCCTTGATCAGAAACCTGCTTCTTTAACGATTACTAACCGTACTTTTAGTAAAGCACAACAGCTTGCAGACTTATTCGTCTCACACGGTCCTATTGTAGCGAAAGATATGACGACAATAGAAGAAGCGTACGACGTGATTATTAACTCAACCTCTGCTTCATTAAACGGTGAGTTGCCCGCGGTCTCTTCTGCTATCTTTTCCACCAATAGCACTAGCTACGACATGATGTATGGCAAGGGTTTAACAAGCTTTAACCAGTGGGCGAAAGAACACGGAGCGGCTCATGCTTATGATGGCCTTGGAATGTTGGTCGGACAGGCGGCTGAAAGCTTTATGTTATGGCGTGGTTTGCGTCCTGGCGCGAAGCAAATACTCAGAGAATTAAGAAAGAACCTCGAAGGTCAATAAGAGATGAATCAATCCATTCTATTCCCAGACATGCAATCATGGGATGAAGCATCACAATCAATCAATTTCGCAGCCCAACAGGCTGGCGCATTGATTGAATGCTACGTAACCAAACAAAAGTTAGAAAAGTTGAGTGGCTTAATCATAGCTAATGAGCAAGTTGCCATAGAGGCTTTCGTTGATAATCGCTTTGATCTAGAAGAAATAGCAGAAGAGTTAATAGAAGATGAAGCCTTCAATGAAGAAGGCCACATCATCATCGGCTAGCTGACTCTGCCAGACTACTTATTGATGTCTTCCACCTCATTAATGTAGTCGTTTTTGTTTTGTACATAATTGTTGGCAGACTTTTGTAGGAAAGCTTGCTCTTGTTCTGATAAAGGGCGAGCTTGTTTTACTGGGCTTCCCACATATAGATAGCCGCTTTCTAACCTCTTCCCTGGTGGGACTAAACTGCCTGCACCTATCATTACGTCAGATTCTACAACCACATTATCCAAAACTATCGCACCCATACCTACTAATACGCGGTCGTGTATCTCGCAGCCATGCAACATTACTTTGTGACCAATGGTGACATCATTACCTATGATGAGAGGATAGCCGAGTGGGTTATCCGCATTCTTATGTGTCACATGAAGCACGCTGCCATCTTGAACGTTGGTACGGTCACCGATATGAATGTGGTTTACATCGCCACGAGCTGCAACCAATGGCCAGATACTAGAATCATCACCAATTCGGATATCACCGACTAAAACAGAGGTTGAGTCGACGTAGACACGCTTTCCCAACTGAGGACGTATACCTTTATAACTTCTAATTGAACTCATCTTTATTCCTTATAAAGCGTTAATAACGGTGATATTTGATAAGAAGAATAGTAAAAACTCGCCTTTTAGAATAAAAAACACTCAAACGGCAAAAAAATCAAAAAAAAAGAGAAAAAGGGCTTGCCAATGTGATCGCAATCTCTATAATGCCACCTCGCTGACACGGCAACGCTTCGAAAGAAACGAGGTTGAGTTAGCAAGCCAATTAGCCAAGCGGAAACGCTTGAAAAAAGTTTGAAAAAAGTGATTGACACTAAACTTTAACTCGCTAAAATGGCCGTCCGATTTGAGCGAAGCTCAATAGGAAAGCTCTTTAATAATATAGACCTATCAATCTGTGTGGGCACTCGTTGATGATAATCCAATTAGAAGCTTCGGCTTCAAATTAGGTTTCAATGAAACGAAGTGACCATTGAATCGAAAGATTCAGCACAGTCAATTCAAACATTACTTATGTAATGTTCAGTATTCATTGAGCCGAACAAAATCTTAAATTGAAGAGTTTGATCATGGCTCAGATTGAACGCTGGCGGCAGGCCTAACACATGC